>JBBIID010000222.1:449-5599 GCA_037446675.1 Paludibacter sp. | reverse complement strand
TTCTCAGCACGTATCGCGCGTAATACTCAGATTTATATCCAACAGGAAACTGAAATTTGCCGCGAGGTAGATCCATGGGCAGGTTCGTACTATATCGAAACGTTGACCAATGAATTAGCTGAAAAAGCGTGGGCTTTGATCGAAGAAGTTGAAAAATTGGGTGGTATGGCTGCTGCAATCGAAACTGGTATTCCAAAAATGCGTATCGAAGAAGCTGCTGCTCGTACTCAAGCTCGTATCGACTCTGGTTCACAAACTATTGTTGGGGTTAACCAATATCGTTTGGAAAAAGAAGATCCAATCGACATTCTTGAAGTGGATAATACAGCAGTGCGCAAACAACAAATTGAACGTTTGCAACAATTGCGTGCAAATCGCGACGAAGCTGCCGTGAAAGCTGCATTGGAAGCCATTACAGAATGTGCAAAAACCGGAAACGGTAATTTGCTCGAACTGGCTGTTGAGGCAGCACGTGTACGGGCTTCTTTGGGTGAAATTTCAGATGCCTGCGAAGCAATTGCAGGACGTTATAAAGCAACCATTAGAACTATTTCAGGCGTGTATTCATCAGAAACTAAAAATGACGCAAACTTCCAAAAAGCTTGCGAACTTACTGAGAAATTTGCAGAAAAAGAAGGTCGTCGTCCTCGTATCATGATTGCGAAAATGGGTCAGGACGGACATGACCGTGGTGCAAAAGTAGTAGCTACAGGTTATGCTGACTGCGGATTCGACGTGGATATGGGACCATTGTTCCAAACTCCTGCCGAAGCTGCCAAACAAGCTGTGGAAAACGACGTTCACGTTATGGGTGTATCTTCTTTGGCTGCCGGTCATAAAACGTTGGTTCCACAGGTAATCGAAGAGTTGAAAAAACTAGGTCGAGAAGATATCATCGTTATTGCTGGTGGCGTTATTCCTGCTCAGGATTACGATTATCTATACAAAGCAGGTGTTGCGGCTATCTTTGGCCCTGGTTCTCCGGTTGCTAAAGCTGCGGTAACGATCATGGAAATTTTGTTAGAAGAATAAGATTCTCAGAAAGATCACTTTTTCTGAGAGAGTAATAAACAGAAAAACGGACTTGTTTAATATAAACAAGTCCGTTTCTTTTCTAATATCTATGACATTCAGAAGCAAATCTTAGTTTCAATTGAACAACTCTTCACACTAAAGTTTTGACACATAATAGAGTTTAAAAAAATTGTTTCAAATAAATTGAAACAGTCTTTTTTATTTACTTCTTAGCAACTCTTGCGCATTTCTCAAAGCAGCTTCTGTAATGTTCTTTCCACTCAACATCTGCGCCAATTCATTCACACGTTCCTCTGTACTTAGTTGTAAAATATGAGTTTGAGTTATATCAGCCGTATCATCTTTATAGACTTTATAGTGCTGAACTCCTTTAGCCGCAATTTGTGGCAAATGAGTTATGGTGATCACTTGCATATCTGCACTCATTGCCTGCATTATTTCTCCCATTCGATGAGCAATTTCACCTGAAACACCCGTATCAATTTCGTCAAAAATAATCGTCGGCAAATCGGCTTTATGAGCAACCAGCGATTTAATCGAAAGCATCAAACGAGATACTTCCCCACCCGATGCTATTTGGTTTACCGGCTGAACCGAACGATTTTTATTAGCGGAAAAAAGGAATTGAATTTCGTCTTTTCCATTTTCAGCAAACTCATCAAGACTGGATATAGATACCTGAAATTGGATATTAGGCATTCCAAGCTTCGTAAGCTGTTCTATCAAATAATTTTCTATTGGCTGAACGGCCTGCATCCTACTTTCCGTAAGTTTTTTCGAATCGGCTTCCAACTGCTGCTCTGCTTGTTGTAATTCTGCTTTTATTCGCTCCAGTTCATCATCAAAAGAATCGATGCGCTGCAATTGTTTGTCAAACTCATCTCGCAATGCAATCAGTTCAGCGACAGAAGACACTTTATATTTTTTTTGCAGAGAAAACAATTCGCTTAACCGATTTTCCACCCATTCCAATCGAGCCGGATTAAACTCTACCCTTTCCTCGAATGCAGCAATTTCTGACGAAATATCTTTCAATTCAATAAAAGCTGATTGCAATCGTTCGTGCCAATTTTCACCCAAAGGAATATAGTTTTTCACACGAGAAAGTGCTGCTGATGCTTCTTTTAAAAGAGCCACTGACATTTGCTCTTCCGTCAACAATTGCTGTGCTTTTACCAATTCAGCCTTAATTTCCTCGGAGTGGCTTAATGTTTCCTGCTCCTGCTCCAATTCGTCCTGTTCGTTTTCAACCAAATTGGCATCACTCAGAGTTTTGAACTGGAATTGAATATAATCTATGTCGGACGATTGTTTTTCAGCCGTTTTCTGTAATTGTTTTAATTCTTGCTGCAAATGCCTCCAATCAGAATATGATTTTTGGTAATTCGAAAGTTGAGCGGAATTTTGTGCAATAGTATCGACAACTTCCAACTGATAAGCCGGATTGGAAAGCAACAGGTTTTCGTGCTGCGAATGAATATCTATTAATCGGTTACTCAAGTCTTTTATCTGAATTAAACTAACCGGAGTATCATTAATAAATGCTCTCGACTTGCCTGAATTAGTTAACTCCCGGCGAATAATACAAACATCCACTTCATTGTCCAATTCATTTTCAACGAAAAAAGCATCGATATGCTTGTAACTCGAAATATCAAACTGCGCTTCGATAATACATTTATTGGCATCTACTTTTATCGATTTCGAATCGGCTCGCTGGCCTAGAATAAGTGAAAGAGCTCCCAGAATAATTGATTTACCCGCACCTGTTTCTCCGGTTATTACCGAAAAGCCTCCCTCAAAATTAATATCTAACTCAGAAATCAGCGCGTAGTTGGAAATATGTAACGATTTGAGCATATTTGTGCAAATAATTGGATTGAATGAAATAGAAATTTACGACATTAATTCTTCAAAATCTGTTCGTATCTCGATGTCATTGAAGGGTTTACATCACAAAGAATTTGCACCGTCTCTTCTTTCTCTTTCGTTGTTGCCTTCGAGAATATATTGATTAACTCATCGTTTTTAGCATCCAGAAACGTAGTAATCACCATAGAAGATGGTCGTGCACGATTAGCCTCGCGCAACAAGGGTATGCCGGCAGCAATTCTTGCACGCCCGTTACTTACATTAATCGACATTTCGTCGAGTCCTAACCGATGATATTCGTAGTAATAATTGCGATATTTTTTAAAAGCCTCATCAAGTAAATTATTCGTAAGGGCATAACGGGTTCTCGGGTTTTTAATTGACACGTCCCAACCATCCAAATTCGCTCCTTGAGCTGCATTTACGACACCCTCGGCCATCTGAAAATAGGGAGTTCCTCCTAGTCGCGAGTAAGAGTCCTGATCGAAACCAATAATCAAATAGGCATAGTATGCTAATACAGCAGTAAGATTCGAACTCACGGCATTTTCGTTCCATTCCAACTGATCGAATTCCTTATAATTAAATGTGTAGCTATTATCTTTATAATTAAAAAGAGTGGTAAAATAATTAAAAGTGATACCGGGATAAAAAATCATATATTGAACCTGAATATCAGCCGTAAAAACGTCGCCATCAACTTTTTTCACAATTATATTCATGGTGCATTCAATACGTTCGGCATTCGCATAAGTCATGTCTGTCCATTTCCGGTTATTTACAAATTCGGACATCGATTTTTCCAACGTGTTGAACACCGACTTACTTGTTCCTTGTATCTGATCGGAATTGATTTGTATTTTACAGTTAAGTTCCTGAGCATTAACGGCTCCGGCAATTACCAATACTATTACAAAAAAAACTATTTTTTGAACTTTCATTTTTATCAAATTAGTTGAACAATTTCATTCACGATATCTTCCGCTACAGCTTTTTTATTCTTCAATTCAAATGTTTTTTGCGAACCAGAACGGTTGATTATACTGATTTTGTTAGTATCGTGTCCAAACCCGGCACCTTTATCCTGCAACGAATTAAGCACTATAAAATCGAAATTTTTACGTTCCAGTTTTTGTAGCGCATTCGCTTCCTCGTCGTTCGTTTCTAAAGCAAAACCGACTACAAACTGATGTTCCATCTTCATTTGTCCGATAGCAGCAGCAATGTCCTGTGTTGGTTTCAGCTCAAGCAACAAATCATCTTTTTCTCGCTTCAATTTGTTCTCAGCAGTTTCTTTCGGAGTAAAATCGGCGACAGCTGCACATAGAATTGCCCCATCCATCCCGTAAAAACGACTCATAACTTCATCGTACATTTCGGAAGCCGATTGAACATCAATACGCTCAATATTCTTGTGTTTCGTTTCTAAATTTACCGGTCCTGCAATTAAACAAACTTCTGCTCCGTATTTTGCACAAACCTCAGCTAACGCAAATCCCATTTTCCCGGAAGAGTAGTTGCCTACAAAACGTACGGGATCAATCTTTTCGTATGTCGGACCAGCAGTAATAAGTATTTTTTTTCCCGATAATAGTTTTGGACTGAAATAATCGTCGAGAAAACGTACGATATTTTCAGGTTCTTCCATTCTGCCTTTTCCTTCCAAACCACTGGCAAGCTCACCCGAAGTTGGTTCTATCACAAGGTTACCTATTGACAAAAGCGTTTGTATATTTTTCTGAGTTGCCGGATGAGCAAACATATCGAGATCCATGGCTGGTGCTACAAATACAGGACATTTTGCCGACAAATAAGTGGTAAGAAGCAAATTATCGGCTACTCCGGTAGCCATTTTAGCCATTGTATTAGCTGTAGCAGGTGCAATAAGGTAAGCATCGGCCCACAAGCCCAAGTCAACATGACTGTTCCAGTTTCCGTTTGTTGGATCGAAAAAATCAACCAAAATGGGATTTTTAGACAGCGTTGCAAGTGTCAACGGAGTTATAAATTCTTTAGCCAAATCCGTCATAATCACTTTCACCTCTGCTCCTTCTTTCACAAGCAACCGAACAATTTGAGCCGCTTTGTAAGCAGCTATACTTCCGGTAATCCCTAAAATTATTCTTTTCCCCTTCAACATCTTTTGGTTGATTTACAATTTAATATTTTAATAATTGAGACACGAATACAAAAATACAAAAAACAATTGAACACCGTATAAACAAAAAAAGATAAAAGAATTT
>JBBIID010000222.1:0-426 GCA_037446675.1 Paludibacter sp. | reverse complement strand
TTCAATATTCTTTTATCTGGTCAGAAATGAAATGAAAAAATTTCTTTATTTCAGTTTATCTTTTATCGGGTTACGATAGTATATTTTATCTTCCAAAAATTCCTGAGTAGCAATAAGAACTGGTTTTGGAAGTTTTTCGTAATAGCGTGAAATCTCAATCTGTTCTCTGTTTTCGAAAACTTCTTCGATGTTTTCGTTGAAAGAAGCAAATTCCTGAAGTTTTTTATCGAGTTCCGATTTGATTTCCACACCAATCTGATTAGCTCGTTTTCCGATAATTTTCACAGTTTCGTAAACATTACCAACATTTTCGCTCAACGAGTTCATGTCGCGCGAAATGGTATTTAAAGGCGCATTTACTTTTTTGTAATCCATATTATTTTGTTTTAGTCTTTTACTATTTTCTTCGATTCATTTAAGATTTTA
>JBBIID010000221.1:0-5608 GCA_037446675.1 Paludibacter sp. | reverse complement strand
TTATCTCCACCATCCTGTACATCGCGCCCGTAAATGCCAAAGGCAGGAATTCCCTTTTGGTTATGACCTGCCAATGCTGCCGCCAAGTAAACAGCTCCCGGACGTTCGGTTCCGTTGAAACCCCAAATCGCTTTCGGCAAATGCGGATCCATATCGATTGTCTCGCTTCCGTAGCACCAACATGGCGTTACTGTGATTGTAGCACCCACGCCTGCTTTTTTGAATTTCTCAGCACATGCAGCTGCCTCATCCACTCTACCAATTGTTGAATCGGCAATTACACATTCCACCGGCGTTCCGTCGCTATATTTTAATGTAGACGAAATAAAATCAGCTAAATTCTTAGCCATGTTCATGGTCTGTGCTTCCAACGATTCGCGAACACCGCCTTGACGTCCATCGATAGTAGGACGAATTCCGATTTTTGGATTTTCACCCTGTAATCTTCCTGTTTTCATTTTTATAATTTTAAATTTACTCTATTTTCTTAAGTTCTTTTAATCTGAGATTTTTAGGAGAAATGCCATACATTTTTTTGAAGGCAATCGAAAAATGTTCGTTCGACGAAAATTGCAACATGAAGGAAATTTCCTTTATCGAATAGGCCGATTCGAGCAATAACTGCCTGGACTTTTTCAACTTTAAATCAAAAAAATATTTGGCAGGTGTTTCTTCTGTGTGCTTTTTAAAATTTTTTCGGAACAAAGAATAGCTGATATTCAGTTTCGACGCAATTTCTTGAATAGAAATCGAATTGTAGATATTCTCCGTCATCAAAATTTTTGCTTGTTCAATGTATTGCAGTTCTTTTTTTTCCAATGTCCTGTTTTTCGACTCCGAAATAATCAGTCCGAAAATATGAAAAAGCATTCCCGACAAATAGACCTGCGACGATTTGAGTCCATTCCTTACCACTTCTATCGCTCTCTGAAAAAGTTTCACCAACTCTTCATTAAAGCCGATATCAATAACCACATTCTCTTTTGGGAAAAACGTTTTCATCAGCAAGCTGAATGTTTCGTCCGTTTCGAAACGCATGAAATATTCATTCCAGTCTTCGTTGTTCAAATGATAATAAGTATACTTCTGATTTGGATTTATAAGTAAAATTTTGCCTTTTGTGATTTCTATATCATTCATATCCTCAAAACAAACAAACCCCGAACCGTTGGTGATATAAATCAACTTATACTCATTCGAGAATCGCCCTTTTTTGTAATGATATTTATAGTTTCTTATTCTGTCATTTACCTGAATTTTGTCATCATGCAATATGGTTTTGCAACCAACCGAATTTACGGTAAGTCCAAAATTTATATTGTTATCATCTATAACAGCGTTTTTAAATTCAGAATTAAAATCCAAGGCAGTCATAATTTGCAAGCGATTGTCAATTATTAATGGTTAATGATTAATTATCAATATTTGTCTCATTCATTCTAATTATTCGTAGTGAAACTTTTTTTCATCACGGTTTGCAAACAACCCATAGACAGCTACAACCACGAAGCAAACAACCGGAATCCAGTAGGAAATATTTATGCTGCCGTAAGACGTGGAGAGCAAACCTTGCATTGATGTTAGCAACGCTCCACCCAGAATTGCCATTACCAGATACGACCCGCCCACTTTTGCCTGACTTTCGGATAAACCTTCAAGCGCTATTCCATAAATGGTTGGGAACATCAACGACATGAAGAACGATATGGAAACCAATCCGATAACTCCGAGCATCCCGGTTGATAAAATTGCGATCAACGCAGCTGTTAAAGCTCCAATCGCAGCAATGGTAAGCAAGACACCGGGACGGAAATAGCGCATCAACGCCGTAAAAATAAAGCGCGACAATGAGAATAATAATATAGAGAACAAATAGAATGAGTTTCCAATATTCTCTGCCGTAGTAGCTTCACCAAAACGCCAGATAGAACTCCATACAGGATGGTCGGTAATAAATGCTTTTACATTTTCAATAATTATGACATCGGTCGAAGAGTCGACCAAATTCAATGCTGACATTACATAACGTATAGTATACGACCAAACCCCGATTTGTGCTCCTACATAAAAGAACTGTGCAATTACGCCCAACGAGTAGTGTTTACGTTTGAATAATTCCTTTGTTGTTTTTCCAAAACTCAAAGTTGAAACATCTTTTGTCGCAGGCATTTTCTTGTACGATACAATGACTGCTAATACCACAAGCAGAACAACTCCAACTCCGATATAAGTTAACGTTACGGCCGAAAGTTCTTTGTGCTGAGCAGCCAACAAATCATTTGCTGACATTTGAGATTTATTCGCGCTTAACTGCGACAAAATGAACAATTGGCTAAGAATTATTCCCGAAATTGAACCTAGTGGATTGAAAGATTGCGCAAAATTCAAACGACGAGTCATTGTTTCAGGTCGGCCCATTGTCAAAATATAGGGATTAGCAGTAGTTTCCAGAATGGAGCAACCTCCTGCCATCACATAAATAGCAAAAAGATAAAAACCGTAAGATACCAGCTGGCTTGCCGGGTAAAACAAAAATGTTCCGAGCGCGTACATTGCCAATCCGACGATTATTCCTGTTTTAAAATTGAATTTTCGAATAAGCAATGCTGCCGGAATGGCAAAAATAGCGTAAGAACCATAAAAAGCAATTTGTATGAACGAAGTCTGGAAATCGTTCATTTCCAATATATTCTTAAATGCGGCAAGTAAAGTGTCCGTCATATTATTGGCTACTCCCCAAAAGAAGAATAGAGAAGTAACCAAGATAAACGGAACAAGAAAATGGGTTCCGTCAGCTCCTTTCAAGAGCGATGTTTTCGTCGCGTTGTTCATTTTGTGATTTTAAAATTTGTATTAGTTTGTGATTTATTTAAGGGTGATTTTTGATTTAATGGTGATTTCGGTTTTTCAACCGGAGGTTTGTAAAAGTGACGCTTTTGATCTTTTCATTTCGATATTGTATAAAATTTATCTCTTTAAATTACTGAATGGGAGTAACTCCCTTTTTTAGAAGAATATTTCCGTATTTGGCAGTTTCACCGGTCATTACTACGGCAAATGCACATTTTGTTCTCTCGTAAAACGCAAAACGATCAATTCGTTCAATCGTTGGAGCGGAAGGATTCGTTATATGAATTCTTTCCAAGTACGACTTTTCCACCTTCGGATCAAGCGTATCACCTTCCACCGCAGCCATCATAGCTAACGGATGCGGAACATAAGCATCCAATTCGAAAAGAGGAAGAATAGCTGCCAACAAATCAGGAATTCTTATTCCGTCGGCTCTCAACACTCTTGAATTGAACGATTCGCCCGGGAAATGGGCATCGGCGAGCACTATTTCGTCGCCATGTCCCATTCGTGCCAAAACGGCTAACAGTTCGGGACTAATCAATGGAGAAATTCCTTTAAGCATATAATTCTTTTAAATTAGCACACGTGTGCATTATCACGCAAATTAATTAACAAGATTCTCTGAAAATTACCTGAGCCTTTATTTCTTTTGTTATCGATTCGTTGTTTTTATTCTCAATAATATCTTCCAGCAAATCAAATGCAGCCTGAGCAATCTCAGTTTCCTGCTGTTCTATAGTAGTAATATGAGGTTGATAAATTTCATTGCTCTGCATGCTTCCAAAAGTTATAAGTCCCAACTGTTCCGGTATTTTAACGTTCAGACGATTGGCTTGTACTAATATTCCCAGCGTAAGATTTACAGACGAAGAAATTATTGCATCCGGTTTCTCGGAAGCCGACCAAAGCTCATCAAAAACCTGTTTCCCTATTTCGATAGAAAAATCATTTTGTATCTCAATTGAATTCTTATACTCAACATTAAACTTACTTATCGTATCCTGATAGCCTTCCTTTCTGTTTCGAAAAACATTGATCGCACTTGTTCCGGTAACATGGGCAATGCGTGAATATCCTTTCTTGATCAGATACTCTGTAACCGAAGCGGTAATATCATAATTATTTACGATAACTTTTGGTGCAATAATATCCTCGCACACACGATCGAAGAAAACGAGAGGAATTCCGAATTTCTTTAGCAGCCGGAAATGATCACTTTTTTGAGAATCTTTAGCAATGGACACAATAACACCCGCAAAATTATGCTTGATAATGGTATTTATAATTTCCTTTTCCTGTTCGTACTTTTCATTCGACTGAAAAACGGAAATTACATATCCCTTTTGAAAGGCAATATCGGTGAGTCGACTGATTACGTCGGCAAAAAATGAATGGTTGATGTTCGGAACAATGAGAGCAATGGCGTTATTGCTCGTTCCACGGAGTTGCACGGCGTTCATATTTATCTGATACTCATGTTCGCGAGCATACGACAAAACAAGATCACGGGTTTTTTCATTCACTCTCGGATCGTTTCTGAGCGCACGCGAAACGGTTGAGTGATGAACATTCAATTCCCTGGCAATATCTTTTATCGTGATTCGTTTATTCATAGTTCAGAAAATACAAACGTGTGCAAATATAATTAAATATTTAATTTTTATTGCAACGATTGGATAATTAACAAAAAAAAAGATCGTCCATCAAAATTGATAAACGATCTTTCGTTGTTGTCTCATAAGGACTCGAACCTTAACAGGCAGATCCAGAAACTGCAGTGCTACCATTACACCATGAGACAATATGTTTTTTATTTCGAGACAAAAGTAAGCAAAATCTTCCTTTCGACAAACTCTTTATTTGAAAAACGGTTGAAATTTCATTTCTGAATTTCAACCGCGTATTTTCTGTTGTCTCACAAAGATTCGAACTTTGACAGGCAGAACCAAAAACTGCAGTGCTACCATTACACCATGAGACAATCATTAGGCTTTATTTCTAAAGCGGTGCAAAGATACGATTGTTTTTCATTTTGGCAAAACGTTTTCCCTAAAAAATATGTAATAAATTCGGGATTTTTATTCAACAATAATCAAATAATAGTTCTTTTTGCCTTTTTGAGCCAGTAAATATTTGTTATTAAGCAAGTCAGCCAATCCAATAATTTGTTCGTGATCTCCCAACTTTTCTTTGTTAATACTCACACCACCCGATTGTACCAGCTTACGCATTTCGCCTTTCGAAGGAAAAACGGCAACATTATCCACAAATAGATCAATTGCTTTCACGCCTGCTTCGAGAACGGTTTTTTCCACTTTGAACTGCGGAACACCGTCAAAAACAGCCAAAAGAGTGTCTTCGTCAAGTTTTTTCAATGCTTCTGACGTGGAATTTCCGAACAAAATATTCGAAGCTTCAACAGCTGCATTGTAATCTTCTTCCGAATGCACCATGCAGGTTACTTCCTTTGCCAACGTTTTTTGAAGGATTCGCAAATGAGGAGCTGCATTATGTTCGGCAATAAGCGCTTCAATCTCTTCTTTCGGAAGAAAAGTAAAAATACGAATGAATTTTTCGGCATCAGCATCGGCCGTGTTCAACCAAAACTGATAAAAAGCATAAGGAGTTGTTTTGGTACGATCGAGCCAAACATTGCCGCTTTCCGTTTTTCCAAACTTACCACCATCTGCTTTAGTTATCAGGTTAATGGTTAGCGCATAAGCTTCGCCACCTGATTTGCGACGAATAAGTTCAG
>JBBIID010000220.1:0-5609 GCA_037446675.1 Paludibacter sp. | reverse complement strand
TCGTTAACGACGGCTTCGACGGCTACCGGGATTTCTTTTGATGCAACGATCGGGGTCTCGGCTATACTCAAGCCCGAAAAGTAGCCCGACAACCAAACCGATTGATCTCGATTGACAGTTGCCGTAAGCTGCTGTAAAAGTTCTGCCTGCTCCTGTGTAAGTAAATTTTGTATCATTGTTTTGAATTGACTGTTTAATGATTTGCAGCACTTAAAATCCTGCACATTTTAAATTTGATAATCGTTTGGTGTCTCTTTAATCTTTCCAAATTTTATCTTGTTCCATACCCTTTCGTGTAAATAAAAAATTCCGATTTTCGAAACAAAGTCAACACTCATTATCGAAAGAGCGAATTCAAATTTTCCGGTAACAAGCAACGATATCACAAATGTTGCTATCGTCCCTGTAATACGGTACGATATGGATTTTATAAGACTGCGGTAATTTTTTTCCTTCATTGTTTCTATCTTTTATGCAATCCACATTCTTTCTGCTCAGGATTTTCCCACCACCAACGTCCGGCACGGATATCTTCACCCGGCTGAATGGCTCGCGTGCACGGCTGGCAACCAATGCTTGGAAATCCTTTGTCGTGCAGTTTGTTGTAAGGAACACTATTTGCTTTGACGTAATCCCAAACCTGTTGTTCGGTAAAATCAATCAGCGGATTGAGTTTAATTAACCCGTTGGCTTCGTCCCATTCCACCAATTGTACATTTTGTCGCGTAACCGACTGCTCCCGACGCAAACCGCAAATCCAGACATCCAATCCTTCGAAAGCACGCTTTAACGGTTCTATCTTTCGCACCCGGCAGCACGCTTTTCGTTGTTCTATGCCTTCGTAAAACAGATTGATGCCGTTTTTCTTTACCAACGCTTCCACTTCGCGATAATCGGGAAACATTACTTCGAGTTTTATGCCGTATCGGATATTCGTTTTATCGATAAGACTGTACGTTTCCGGAAACAGTCGCCCTGTATCCAACGTAAAAATTCGAGCCTTTTCATCAATTTTCAGAATCATATCCGTGAGCACCTGATCTTCTATACTCAGGCTGGACGAAAGAGCAATCTTTCCTTTATATTCCGAAAGGAAATAGGAAAGAACTTGCTCCGGAGTTGAATTTTGGTGTTCAATATTTAATTTTTCAATTAGTTCGTTCATCTTCGTTTTGTCAAAGCATAAATTTCAAATACTAAAAACTTCATCTTCCAAATCAGAAACAATCATTCCAGCTCCCACCGTTTCGAAAGTATATTCGTCGATAATGACCAAGCTTCCGGTAACGCGATTTTCGCTGTACGAATCGTATTTTAGCGGTTTGAGCGTCTTAATCGAGATGTGAGCAATATCGTTCATTTTTACAGTTTTATCATCGGAAACATTTTCAAGCGTATTGATATTTACCTTGTAATGAACCGCTTTGATGATTCCACGGGTTTCTTCCGTTCCATGGCGGATAATGTATTTCCCTCCTTCGCTGAGCGGACGATGATTGAGCCAGCAAACCATCAACGATACGTTAGCATTAATCGATGGTTGCGTTTCATTGGTTTTTACAAGCAAATCGCCACGACTTATGTCAATATTATCGGCCAAACGAATGGTAACCGATTGAGGTGTGAATGCTTCCTCGAGTGATTTAGTTCCTTCGTCGATGGCTACAATACGCGATTGAGTTTTGGAAGGCAATACTGTAATTTCGTCGCCAACTCTGAAAGTTCCACCTGAAACCCGCCCAGCATAGCCACGATAATCATGAAAATCGTCGTTATATGGGCGAACTACAAATTGTACCGGAAAACGTGCAGGCAAACTGTTTTCATCTTTACGAACTGGCAGTGTTTCGAGCAAATGCAGCAATGTAGGACCAGCATACCACGGAGTTTTTGCGGAAGATTCCACCACATTATCACCGTCCAAAGCTGAAATCGGAATAAAAATGATATTCTTAAGTTTCAGGATTTTGGCAATTTCGTTGTATTCCTCCCGAATGGTATTAAAAATATTTTCAGAGAAATCCACCAAATCCATTTTGTTTACAGCCACAATTACGTTGGGAATTTGCAAAAGCGAAGCCACATACGAGTGACGTTTGCTTTGTTCGATAATTCCATTGCGGGCATCAATCAGGATAATGGCTACATCAGCCGTAGAAGCTCCAGTTACCATGTTTCGGGTGTATTCAATATGCCCCGGAGTATCGGCAATGATAAACTTACGTTTAGGCGTTGCAAAATAGCGGTATGCTACATCGATGGTGATGCCTTGTTCCCGCTCTGCACGTAAACCATCGGTGAGCAAAGCCAGATTTACTTCGTCGGTTCCGGTAATGCGTTTGCTAGCATCCTTAACTGCTTGCAACTGGTCTTCAAAAATCGATTTGCTGTCGTACAACAATCTCCCGATTAACGTACTTTTTCCATCGTCCACACTTCCGGCAGTGCTGAAGCGCAGAAGTTCCATATCGAGATAGCCATGAGTTTTTGATTCTGACATAATAAAATTGACAATTGGTCTATTTACCATTTACTATTAAGCTTTAACAGTAAATAAGCATTTTTGAAATGGTAAATAGTAAATGAATAAATAGTAAAAAATTAAAAATATCCTTCTTTCTTTCGATCTTCCATTGCGGCTTCGGAGCGTTTGTCGTCGGCGCGTCCACCACGTTCGGTAATCCGTGAACTGGCTATTTCGTCAATAATTTCTTCGAGAGAGTTAGCTGTGGAAAGTGTCAACCCGGTGCAGGTAATATCGCCGATAGTACGGCAACGTACGCGACGCACTTCTACTTTCTCTGATTCGCGACGTGGCATTTCGGGCAAAGCAGCATAAACAATTCCTTCGCGTTCGAAAACTTCGCGTTCGTGCGTGTAATAAAGCGATGGAAGCGGAATGTTTTCCTGAAGAATATATTGCCAAACATCCATTTCGGTCCAGTTGCTGATAGGGAAAACGCGGAAATGTTCGCCCAACTGTTTTTTTCCATTAAAGATATTCCAAAGCTCAGGGCGTTGATTTTTAGGATCCCACTGTCCGAATTCATCGCGATGCGAAAAGAAACGTTCTTTAGCTCTCGCTTTTTCTTCGTCCCGACGAGCACCGCCAAGCGCAGCATCGAATTTATGCTTTTCGAGCGTATCGAGCAGTGTAACCGTTTGCAATTTGTTGCGACTGGCGTTGAAACCTTTTTCTTCCACCACTCTCCCTTGTGCAATCGATTCTTCCACCGACCCAACTATCAACTGCGCATTCAGCTTCGAAACCAGTTCGTCGCGATACGTTAGTGTTTCCTCAAAATTATGTCCGGTATCGATATGGACAAAAGGAAAAGGAATAGCAGCCGGATAGAAAGCTTTGTAGGCCAGATAAGCCATAACGATGGAATCCTTTCCGCCCGAAAAAAGCAATGCCGGCTTTTCGAACTGAGCCGCTACTTCGCGTAAAACATAAATCGATTCTGATTCTAATTCTTTGAGGTGAGTAAGTTTATTCTGCGCCATATTCTGTTTCTCTTTTTTGTTCGAAACAAAAGTACGGCTATGCGAAAACTTGTGCCATACCACGTGGGAGGGATTTTTTATACCATAATATGGGTAAAACATACTCTTTTAGTTCTCCAAACAGGCATTTTTGTTAATAACAGCATGTCTTTACCCATAAAAAAAATCCAACTGCAAATTTGCAATTGGATTTTTTGTCAACCTAAACAACATTCTTTTTCACATCTCTTTTTCTTTCATCATTTTATCCTTCATCGGATGTTTCTGATCCATGCAAGGACAACCTTCATGTTTCATCCTCATATTTTTCATCTTCTGCATCCGGTTCATTTTTTCCAATCGGGCAATACGTAAGGACTGGAGTTCTTGAAATTTTTCATTGCCTATAATCTTTATCAGTTCAGCTTCCTGAGCTTTGCGTTCAGCTTCAAACTTGGCTTTTCTTTCTTCTCTCAGCTTTTTCATCTCTTCCATGCGTTGTTTCATCTTTGCGTCTTGCTTTTCGAACAAAGCCTGAACTTTTGCTTTGTCGGCAGCCGATAAGTCCAATTGTTTTGCCATCATTTCAGCCCTTTTTTCAGGAGAAATCATTTTTCTTTCGTGTTTGAACTCCTTTTTATCCCCTTTCATATTTTTTTGCATTGGTTGCTCATCCTGAGCCATCAAAACAGAGCTTGCCATAAAAACGGCGGCTACCAGTAACATTACATACCTTTTCATAATTTTTTTCATTTAAAAATTAATACTTTTATTTATTGTTCTGTTTCTATTGACTTTACGGAGCATAAATAGTTTAATGAAAAGAATTATGTTTTAGCATTTTTATTATTTTGTTCAAAATAAAAAAGACTTATCGCTTTCACGATAAGTCTTTATTATTTTGTAGCGGGAACGAGAGTTGAACTCGTGACCTCCGGGTTATGAATCCGACGCTCTAACCAACTGAGCTATCCCGCCATTTTTCTAAAGCGGTGCAAAGATAGACTTTTTAGCTCATTTGACAAATTATTTCGGTAAAAAATATTTCTTTTAAGTTTCAAACACAGCCTTTCTATTTGATTTTCAATCGGAAATGTTTGTTTTAAAGATATATCTTATTTAAACTCGGGCGACATTCCTAAATTAAACATAACAAACGACCACATATCCGTTTGAGCATCGATTAATTTTCCGATAGGCTTTCCTGCACCGTGACCAGCATTTGAATCGATTCGAATGAGAGTAGGATTTGTCCCGTCGTTCGCCGCTTGCAATGTTGCAGCAAATTTGAACGAGTGTGCAGGCACTACGCGATCGTCGTGATCCCCGGTCATAACTAGCGTAGCCGGATATTTTGTACCTGCTTTCAAATTGTGTAATGGAGAATAAGCTTTCAGATATTCAAACATTTCCTTGCTTTCTTCGCTGTTTCCGTAATCGCTAGTCCACGACCAACCGATTGTAAATTTATGGTAACGAAGCATATCCAACACGCCCACCTCAGGAATAGCCACAGCGTACAAATCGGGACGCTGAGTCATACAAGCACCAATCAACAAACCACCGTTCGATCCACCATCGATTGCCAATTTTGCCGACGAAGTGTATTTTTCTTTAATCAGATACTCGGCCGCAGCAATAAAATCGTCAAATACATTTTGCTTTTTCATTTTCGTTCCAGACAAATGCCAGCTTTCGCCATATTCGCCACCTCCCCGGATATTTGCCACCACATAAATTCCTCCATTTTCAAGAAAAGGAATTCTCGAGATGCTGAATGTAGGCATCAAACTTATATTAAATCCACCGTAACCGTACAGCATCAACGGATTTTCACCATTTTTCACCATCCCTTTTTTATAAGTAATGGTCATAGGCACTTTAGTTCCATCTTTGCTTTCGTAGAAAACCTGTTCACTTGTATAATCGGTAACATTGAACGACAACTCCGGTTTATGAAGTGCTTCGGAGAGATTTTTTTCGACATCGAAATGATAAACTGTAAGCGGATAAGTGTACGATGTGAAAGTATAGAAAGCTTCGGTATCGTCTTTGCTTCCTGAAATTTCAGTTATACTTCCCAAGCCGGGCAACTGTATTTCGTAAAGTTGTTTCCCATCCAT
>JBBIID010000219.1:0-5619 GCA_037446675.1 Paludibacter sp. | reverse complement strand
CTACAAGAACGAATTCCTGTAGTTTTTCATTTACACAATTTATTGGACAGTGTCGGTTTTTTAGGACTAGTCAACATTACCAGCTTAGCCAACAATCTTTCTAAAAAGATTTTTCATATTTACTTGTTCGCTGATTATTTTGTGCAAATCTTCAATCTTCACTCTTTCCTGCAACATTGTGTCGCGATAACGAACCGTCACGCATTTATCTTCAGGAGTTTGGTGATCCACCGTAATACAGAACGGAGTTCCAACTGCATCCTGACGGCGATAACGTTTTCCGATAGAGTCTTTTTCGTCATACGCACATTTGAAATCAAATTTCAAATCGTTGATGATTTCGCGTGCAATTTCAGGAAGTCCATCTTTCTTTACCAACGGCATAACACAAGCTTTTACAGGAGCCAACACCGGAGGCAATGCTAACACCACACGGGATTCGCCATTCTCCAGCGTTTCTTCTTTGTATGAAGCCGCCATGATTGAAAGGAAAGTACGATCCACACCAATCGATGTTTCGATAACGTACGGAGTGTATGATTGATTTATTTCCGGATCGAAGTATTTAATATTCTTTCCTGAATATTTTTCGTGACTACTCAAGTCAAAATCGGTACGTGAGTGAATTCCTTCCACCTCTTTAAACCCAAAAGGCATTTCGAATTCAATATCAGTAGCAGCGTTTGCATAATGAGCTAATTTATCATGATCGTGATAACGATATTTATGATCACCCAATCCAAGCGCTTTGTGCCATTTCAAACGGAACTCTTTCCAGTGTTCGAACCATTTCATTTCCTCGCCCGGACGAACAAAGAACTGCATTTCCATTTGTTCAAACTCACGCATACGGAAAATAAACTGACGGGCAACAATTTCGTTACGAAAAGCTTTTCCAATCTGGGCAATACCGAAAGGCACTTTCATACGACCGGTTTTCTGCACATTCAGGAAGTTCACAAAAATTCCCTGAGCTGTTTCCGGACGAAGATAAATCTTCATGGCTCCATCGGCAGTCGAACCCATTTCAGTAGAGAACATCAAATTAAACTGACGAACATCAGTCCAGTTTTTTGTTCCGCTAATCGGACAAACTACTTCGTAATCTACAATAATTTGTTTCAGTTCTTCAAGGTCGCTATCGTTCAACGCTTTTACAAAACGAGCATGAATTTCATCGCGCTTCGCCTGATTTTCCTTTACACGTTCATTGGTTTGCTTGAACATTTCAGCATCAAAGCTTTCACCAAAACGTTTGGCTGCTTTTTCTACTTCTTTATCAATTTTATCGTCGTACTTTGCCAGCAATTCTTCGATCAAAACATCGGCACGGTAGCGTTTCTTGCTGTCTTTATTATCAATCAACGGATCATTAAAAGCATCAACGTGTCCCGAAGCTTTCCAGGTAGTTGGATGCATAAAAATAGCCGCATCAATCCCAACCACGTTTTCGTTGAGCAACACCATACTGTCCCACCAGTATTTTTTGATGTTATTCTTCAATTCAACACCATTCTGACCGTAGTCGTATACAGCACCTAAGCCGTCGTAAATTTCGCTCGAAGGAAATACAAAACCGTATTCTTTGCAATGAGCTATCAATTTTTTAAAAACATCTTCCTGTGAAGCCATATTATTTTGTTACGAATTACAAGTGACGAAAAATATCTTCAAATTGACAGTTTTTGAATAAAAATGTCATTTAAAATGAGGTGCAAAGTTACTATTTTTTTTGTATTTTTGTCGATTGAATTTGAAAAATACTGTCGAAAAAGCTGTTTATGAGAATATAATCTCAATGGCATTTTTATTCGGTTCAATTTTATTTGGAAAATTCACAAAACCCGGAACTAATAATTGGCATTAAGATGAGCACAGACGAAATTATTGAAGCAGAAAACGAAGAAAACGAAAACAATGACGCGGCAGAAGAAATTGTGAACGATGATGAAACGGCTGCGCATTCGACCTATAAAGTTCCGAAAATCAGCGAAGACGCAGTAAAACATCATTTATCGGGCATGTACCAAAACTGGTTTTTGGATTATGCCTCATATGTAATTCTCGAACGTGCCGTACCGGATATTTACGACGGACTGAAACCTGTTCAGCGCCGCATTCTCCATTCGATGAAACGACTGGACGACGGACGTTATAATAAGGTGGCAAATATCGTCGGTCACACCATGCAATTTCACCCACACGGTGATGCCTCTATTGGAGATGCGCTGGTGCAGTTGGGACAAAAAGATTTGCTCATCGATTGTCAGGGAAACTGGGGAAATATCCTTACCGGCGATGGAGCTGCCGCTCCTCGTTATATCGAAGCGCGTCTTTCAAAATTTGCACTCGAAACTGTTTTTAATCCCAAAACCACAGAATGGAAATCGTCGTACGACGGACGTAATAAAGAACCGATTGCACTTCCTGTAAAATTTCCGTTGCTTTTGGCACAAGGCGTGGAAGGGATTGCTGTAGGTTTGAACTCAAAAATTCTTCCTCATAATTTCAACGAATTGCTGGATGCCTGTATCGCCCATTTGCGCGACGAGGAATTCACTCTATATCCCGATTTTCAAACAGGAGGTTCTATCGATGTCAGCCGGTACAATGACGGCGAACGCGGTGGTGCTGTGAAAATCCGTGCTAAAATTGGGAAGATTGATAATAAAACGCTCTCAATAACAGAAATTCCTTTCGGGACTAACACTGCAAAACTGATCGAATCCATTATTCGTGCTAGCGACAAAGGAAAAATTAAGATCAGAAAAGTGGATGACAACACGTCGGCAGATGTGGAAATTCTGGTACATTTAATTCCCGGTTCATCGTCCGACAAAACGATTGACGCACTTTATGCTTTTACCGATTGTGAGATAAGCATTTCGCCTAACTGCTGCGTGATCCACGACAACAAACCGCGATTCCTTGGCGTAAGCGAAATGTTGCGTATCAGCTGCGAGCACACCAAAGATTTATTGCAAGCGGAACTCGAAATTCAAAAAGCGGAACTACAGGAACAGTTGTTCTTCACTTCACTCGAAAAAATCTTTATCGAAAATCGTATTTATAAGGATAAAGGATTTGAAGAAAGCACCTCGCAGGATGCCGTTATCGAACATATCGACAAACGGCTGGAACCTTTCAAAAAAGATTTTATCAGGGAAATTACCCGCGAAGATTTCCTGAAACTTCTTGAGATAAAAATGATGCGTATCACCAAATTCGACTCCGACAAGGCGAACGACACGTTGATTTCCATTCAAAAGAAAATAGACGAGATTGAACATCATTTATCTCACTTGGTCGATTACACCATTGCCTGGTACGAAGGATTGAAAGCGAAGTACGGAAAAGATTATCCGCGCCATACCGAAATCAGGAATTTCGAAACGATTGTTGCTGCCAAAGTGGTGGAAGCAAACGAAAAATTGTACGTCAATTACGAAGAAGGATTTATCGGCACGACGCTCAGAAAGGACGAATTCGTTTGTAACTGTTCCGATATTGATGATATTATCATCTTCTTCAAAGATGGAAAATATAAAATCGTGAAAGTCGCCGACAAACAGTTTGTCGGGAAAAATATTCTTCATCTGGCGGTATTCAAGAAAAACGACAAACGAACGGTTTACAATGCCGTGTATCGCGATGGAAAAAGTGGCGCATATTACATCAAACGTTTTGCTGTAAACGGAATTACACGAGATAAAGAATACGACTTAACACAAGGTAAAGCCGGATCGAAGGTGATTTATTTCACTGCAAATCCAAACGGTGAAGCTGAAGTGATTCGCGTAACACTGAAACCAAAACCACGCCTTTTCAAATTAAACTTCGAAAAGGATTTCAGCGACATTGCCATAAAAGGCCGTCAATCGATGGGAAATATTCTTACGAAAAACGACATTCAAAAAATTTCTTTGAAACAAAAAGGAGGTTCAACGCTGGGCGGTCGTAAGGTTTGGTTTGATCATGATGTATTGCGTTTGAACTACGACGGTCGCGGTGAATTTCTAGGCGAATTTCACAGCGACGATCTGATCTTGATCACTTCTAGCAAAGGAAATTTCTACACCAGCAATTTCGACCTGAATAATCATTACGACAAAGACATTATGGTAATTGAGAAATTCGATTCGAATAAAGTTTGGTCGGTGGCACTTTGGGATGCCGAGCAGAAATTTTATTACCTGAAACGCTTCAAACTCGAACCTTCGGCAAAACCATTAAACTTCCTTGGCGATCATTCAGAATCCCGTTTGATGTTAATGACGGATGTCGATTATCCTCGCTTCGAGATTGTGTTTGGTGGAAACGATGCCTACCGCGAAGCTTTGGTGGTTGATGCCGACGAATTTATTGGTGTAAAAAGCTTCAAAGCCAAAGGCAAGCGACTCACTACTTTCGAAGTGGAAACCATCAATGAATTAGAACCAATTCGATTCAAAGAAAAAAGCGAAGAACCAACAGACGACTCGGGAGAAGAAAACGACGAAAGTGAAAATTTAGACAATAATTCTATAGAACAGGAAAGTCCTGAAACTACACAGGAAGATAAAGTAGAAGAGCCTAAAACTGAGAAAAAAACTGAGGCGAAACAACCGGTAGAACAACTAACAAAGAAAGTTGAAAAAACTAAAGATGAAACGTCCAAAACGATTCAAAACGATTCTGTATTGCCAGACGACTTGGTTGGCGGTTCAAAAAATGGCGATGATGGCGACATTCAATTATCATTATTTTAAACACCTGATTTACAATCATAAGAATTATTAATTTATAAACTAGAATCATTCCTAAATGGTTCTAGTTTATAGTTTAATGTGGCTTAAGACATTTAATTTTAATTGGAGAATCGTTGTAAATTGCGGAAAAATTTCCGTAATTTTGCATTGCTTTTAGAAAAGACGTACTGAAAACATTTCAAACTTATTATACAATGGCAAAAGAATTTAAATACCAAGATCCATTCCCTATTGGGAAAGACAACACCGAATATTATTTGCTCACCAAAGATCATGTTTCGGTATCGGAATTCAATGGACAGGAAATTTTGAAAGTAGAACCGGAAGGACTTACCAAACTGGCTCGCACCGCTATGCGCGACTGCTCTTTTTTATTGCGTCCTGAACATCAAAAACAAGTAGCAGCGATTCTTAATGATCCTGAAGCCAGCGAAAATGACAAGTACGTTGCCTTGACTATGCTACGCAATGCTGAAATTGCTGCAAAAGGAATTCTTCCTTTTTGTCAGGATACCGGAACAGCGACGGTTTATGCAAAAAAAGGCAATAACGTTTGGACGAATGGAACTGATGAGGAAGCTCTTTCGAAAGGAATTTATGAAACATACACAGAAGAAAACCTGCGTTATTCACAGAATGCAGCGTTGAACATGTACGATGAAGTAAATACCGGAACAAACCTTCCTGCTCAGATTGATTTGGTAGCCAGCCATGGAAACGAATATAAATTCCTCTTTATTGCCAAAGGAGGAGGTTCGGCCAACAAATCGTATTTATTCCAGGAAACAAAAGCATTGCTTAACCCAGCTTCGTTGGAAAAATTCCTGACTGAAAAAATGAAAACATTGGGTACAGCAGCATGTCCACCTTA
>JBBIID010000218.1:288-5651 GCA_037446675.1 Paludibacter sp. | reverse complement strand
ATTCCCTGATTGTAAAGTATATTGCTTTCATATTTAACCGGACGAACAATCTGCTCTGCTTGCTGCCCGACAAAGCCTTGAGCATTCATGCGATTAATCTGAATATCAGCTCCCATATCAAGCGTTACATAATTTGTTGCCAACACCATAGCACGATAGTACAAAAAACTACTCATATCACTATAAACAGATATGTTAGCTTGTTTCCCAAGATTGACATTTTTACTGAAATCCTCCGGAATATAAATAACTCCATGCACTTTTCCTGCATTGAAATATTCCTTGGCTTCATTCATGTTACTCAATTTATATTGCACTTTCAGATCCCGCGTTGCATCAATATCTCGAGTCAATTTTCCAGAAAGAGAACTGTGCGAGTCATCAACAACAGCCACTGGAACATTTATCAATGTTTCATTTTTGTACAACGAGCAATAAAGTAACGGGTAAACAATAGTAGCGAGAATTACAATAATCACGACACCACGATCTTTAAATATAGCTTTAATTTCGTCGACAAGAATATGAAACATGGCTCTCACATTCTTTATAAACCGAATAAAGAGCGATTCGTTTTTTTCATTATTTTCCATTGATAATTGTTTATTTAATTGGATAATGCTGATAAATTGCAGCATTTTTCAGCCGGCTGAAAATAAGCATTGGCAAAATCAGAAATGCAAGAAGTGACAATAGCTGACCGACCGAATATCCTATCGGAAGTCCATTCAAACATTGATTGACATATATTTCAAAATAATGCCTGATTGGAAATATCTCGCTGAAAATTCGGAAAGGATATGGTAGTTGTTCAATCGGGAATGTGAAACCAGCCATTGTAAATCCTAACAATCCGTAAAAGGCAGCTAATGTTACTCCATCGCGAAGTACAGGAGTTATCCCTATTAGCAAAATGCCCATCGCCTGATAAGCCAAAACATACAAAATGGTTGTTACGATCATCCATGTCATCGCCGTATTCATTGGATAATGCATAAACTTATACAACAGAATATCGGCAATAATTCCCAAAACTGAAAATATAATAGTATATGGCAGCATTTTTCCTGTTATTGCAACAAACATAGAATCACCTGAATTACTCAACCATTCCTTTGAAGTTTTATTCTTTAGTTCTGTACCAACTGCATATACGGTAAGCATTAAAATCATTAATTGAAGTACACCGGGCAAAAGTACCGTGAGTAAATACACTCCATAATTTGCCCAAGGATTGCTTATTAAATGAGAATCAATACTCACCGGTTGAATAATTCCCATAATCCGACTATCTTCAAATCCTTTAGCAAGTAACGTTTTTTGTTTTGCGGCACCAGCCGTAAGCTCACTCATATAAGTAATATCTTTGAGCAATAACGAACCTGCAACAAGATATGCATCATTCACATAAAATGTCAATTTTGGCTGACGGTTGGCATATAAATCCGAAGCAAATTTATCCGGGATAACTATAATTGCATAGACATTTCCCTTCTGCATTTCTTTTCTGGCTTCAGTATAATTTGCTAAATGCATAGCTACCTTTGCCTGTTGAGTTGCATCAACATTTCGTATGTATTGACGCGACAAAGAGGAATTATCATGATCGACAACAGCAACCGGCATGCGTTGTGGTTGACCTTCGTTGAAAAGCGTCAGAAAAACCACATAACAGAATGTCATTACCACAACAGATCCGATAATATATACCGGATCCTTTGCAATCCGTTTCAATTCCCTGACAAAGGTTTTGTTGATGCTTGAAAATAAATTTTCCGACATTTCTGAATTATTTGTTAGGTTTTTCGATTAGTGCAGTCATACCGGGACGTAAATTCTCAATTTTTTTCACAGGGCGAGCACGAACTTCAAATGTTTTCATATCAAACTCGCCTGTATTTTTAGTGGCTCTCCATGTAGCGTATGAAGCTAAAGCTTTGATATAATTTACTTTCACCTCAACGATTTCGTTGTTTAAAGCAGGGATTTTAACCTCGAAAGTTGAACCTTTTTTCATATTTCCCAGCAAATCCTCACGCACATTAAACGTAAACCATATATCATTTAAGTCAACAATGCTCATAATAGGAGCACCTGTTCCAACCAGTTCTCCTTGTTTTGGGAATATTTCGCTAATTTCACCATTTATAGGGGAAGTAAGTGTAGTTTCCTGCATATATGATTCAACTTCTTTTACAGCTCCTTTTGCCCTGTTAACTAAAGCCAACGCCGCATCTTTATCTTCTTTCTGTGCGCCATCTATGGCCATATCATATTGCGATTTTGCAGCGGCAGCAGTTGCAACGGCAGCTTTATATTGAGCCTCAACCTCATCTCGTTTTTGAGCAGAGATGACTCCTTTATCATACAGTCTTTGTATGCGATCGAATGATTTTTTCGTAATATCTACCCCTACTTTTGCTTTTTGCCACATTTCGTAAGCTCCGGCAATTTGTTCCTTGCGTGCACCTTTTATTGCTTTTTGGTTTTGAGCCATCGCTGCATCCTCCGCAGCGGTTGCCTGTTCTAGTTTTGCATTCAATTCCGGACTATAAATTACTACAACTGTATCTCCAGCATGAATTTGACTTCCTTCTTCTACCAAAAATTGCTGTATACGCCCTGGAACTTTCCCCGAAATACGAACTTCAGAAGCAACTGCTTCGCCCTGAATAATCTCTTTTTCAGGTTTATAAACATATAATCCAATAATAAATATCAATACGACTACGATAATCAATCCGATTAAACCAATTCTGAGGTCTTTATTACTTGCTTTCATTGTAATGTCTTTTTATAGAAATTATTTTTTAGTTGTTTTATTTGAATCTTGTTTATATTCAGGAATTGCAAGTGTTCCCAACGATTTTTCGAGATATAATTTACAAAGTCGTACGTCGATTTCGGCATCTATATCTTCTGATTTTGCCGACAACCAAGCTGTTTGTGCTCCGATAAGGTCGGTCGAAGTGATTACACCTTCGTCAAATCCATCGGTCGCACATTTCAGGTTTTCCTCAGCCTGCTCAATATCTTTTGCTGTAGCTTTTTTCTTGTTTAAGCTTTCGGCAACTTTATGGGAATTTTGCTGAATCTGGAGTTGAATTTTCTCCTTTGCTTCATCCAATTGCAAAGCAGCAATAGTTCTTTGTGTTTTAGAAACATTCAGCGTATGTATTTTGTCTCCGAAATGAAAAAGTGGAACATGAGCGACGACGCTAAAAGTAAACATTCCACCAAATTCGTTGGTATAACCATTATAAACATTCGGATTGCTGACCATATAACCTCCTGTGAGTCCCACTGTCGGTAAAAAGCGCGAGATCATTATTCTCTCATTCGACTTGGCTATATTTTCCATTTGGGTTAACGCTTTAATTTCCGGACGCTTTTCCAATGCCTGTGCCACAGGAATTAGTTGAGGAGCATCAGCGGAGCTATCCAAATTATCATCTGCAAGTTCGATTGCTTGCTCCAAAGAGATGCCGCAAAGCTGATTTAATGCCATTCTTGACAGACTTAAACCATTTTCGGCTTTTGATTTCATAACATTCGCTTCGTTCAGCTTTACCTTAACTTTTAGTCCGTCGGCTTTTGTCGCCACGCCTTCTTCTATCATAGTTGTTACATCCGAATCCATTTTAGCCAGAAGCTTTTGATATTCCGTAGCTAAATTCAGCTTGTTTTCAACCGAAACCACCCTCCAATACGCTTCGTCAACCTCTAATAAAAGATCTGTGGTTTTATTTTCTTCCTGCACTTTGGCCAGGTTCTCACCATATTTTGCAATTTTATATAATTCTCGTATTTTGCCACCCATGTAAACGGGTTGTGTAAAACCTATTGTAGCAGTAAATACGTTTTGAATATCAAACTCCATCGCTTCTTTCGGGAGAATTGCATAATTTTTCCACATTAATTTCTCCGGATTTTTTCCCGGATCAAAAGGAGTTCCATTAGCATCGAGCGGAACTGGGCTTCCATTTACTAATGCAAACTTATTGTTAATAGAAGATTCTTTAAATGTAAATGTTCCATCGCCATTAGGAGTAGGTACTGAAGTAGCTGTAATCCCTGTACCAAAACTACCATCCGAATTTTTTACTCCCACTGGAAGTTGAGCATCTTCCGATAAGAGAGAGAGATTTCTCTGATTCCACGTATAAGTTCCTGTTATTCCAAAATTTGGAAAAAACTGAGCAAAAGCGGCTTTCTTAAGTTCATTGGCTGCTTTTACATTTTCCCGAGCTATCTGTAAGCTTTTGTTGTGCTCCAGTGCCAGCTTCCTGCAATCTTCGAGAGTGTAGTTGCTTTCGGCAAAAACGGATGTTGTAGCCAGAAAGACAAAGATTGTTGTTAATTTCTTTTTCATACTTTAATAATTAATTATATAGACAATAGTTGCACATGCAACTAAAATAACAAATAAAAATCAGCCAAGATTGGCCATTATTTTTTTTAACACATTTCGACTTATGTTCAGTTCGGCATCCGTAATATTGCTCAATGTACGTTCAGCAATATCCTGCACAATTTTGGTAGCCTTTTCTTTTAAATTCGCTCCTGCTTCGGTAAGGTGAATAAGGTTAATCCGTCTGTCAGCAGGATCGGAAATACGCATTACCAGTTTACTTTTTTCCAATTTATCAATCAACCGCGTCATGCTTGGTTTGTCCTTCGAGGTTAAACCGCATAACGATTGCTGAGTTACTTTATCCTTTTGCCACAAACAAGCTAATACCGACCATTGCTCTGTAGTGATGTCAATGCCTTCGGTTGCAAATGCACGCAGAAAAGTTCTATTGATTGCATTTGAAATTTTTCCTGTCAGAATTGTAAAAACTTCGTCGGTGTGTAATTGTGTCATAATAGTTGTCTATTTTATGGTTGCTTCAACAACTATCAATTATAATGCCAGAATAGAAGAATGAAAGAAATAGAAGAAAACTCTCGTGTTTTTGTCTGTTTTGTCAGTTTGTCATGACAAAAAAAAAAGAGTGCTTAATTTTATCAAGCACTCTCCTATTCCAATTTTATATATCCACTTATTTTATCTAAACAAGCACATTTCAGGATTTGCTCGTTCAAATTTCAATATAAAAATACCCCAAAAGTTATATAAAAACTTTTGGGGTAAAGTTTCAACAGCATTAATAAGCCATCTCTTAATATTCTTATTAAGAAAAATTATTTAAGTATTTCTTCAAAACTTACAACAAACTCAACTCTTCTGTTTTGAGCTTTCCCTTTTGCTGTCTCATTCGATGCTACAGGAACAGTATCTCCATATCCTTTTGCAGATAATCTATTTTCACCAACACCTGCTTGCATTAGGAACAATTTTACTGCTTCAGCTCTTTTCT
>JBBIID010000218.1:0-278 GCA_037446675.1 Paludibacter sp. | reverse complement strand
GATAAAATCATATTCGTTTCAGGTTTACCTACATTGTCGGTATGTCCTTGTACTTCGATTAAATATGTTGGATTCTTAAGAAGCATTATAGCTATTTTGTTTAACAAAGAAAACGAGACCGGTTTTATGGTTGTTTTTCCTACTTCGAACTGAATGCCTTGTAGCGCTTTTTTGAACAAAGCTTTTACTTCGGGTTTCACCTCTGGACAGCCATTATTTGATTTAGAACCTTTTATTTTAGGACATTTATCAAGATAATCAGGCACTCCATCTCCGTC
>JBBIID010000217.1:3737-5708 GCA_037446675.1 Paludibacter sp. | reverse complement strand
ACAAAATATGCAGAAGAGAAACTGAGTAAAGCAAGTGAAATGCTGAAAAGCAGTATGAAACCGATGGAAAATATTGGAAAAGTAAGAGAAAGCCTTAAACCAATGGAAAAAATGTCGGAAACGAGAGAAAAATTAAACGAGTTACAAAATAAATTAAATTTAAAATAGTTATGAATATGAGAAAGATATTGACACTGGTTGCTGTAATGTTACTTTTTGTGGCAACAAATCAGGCTCAAACTCTTGAAAAATTGTTTGATAAATATGCCGACGACGAACGTTTTGAATATGTTTCGATCGGGAATGGAATGATGAATATGGCTGCGGCTTTGGGTGGATTGGAGAAGAAAGATAAAGCCATTGCTGCTAAAATGAAAGGAATCAAGATATTGACCTTGAAATCAAATCCCGAATCGGCTCTTTGGAAAAATCTGGATAAAGAATTGAAAGCGGTGTTGAATGCCGGAAATTTTGAATCGGCTGTTGAAACGCGTGAAAAAGGTGAAAAGGTGAATATCTATTACCGTTTTGGCGAAAAAGAAAAATCGGATATGCTTATTGTAACGCAAGAACGGGAAGAATTTAGTCTGATCTGGATCAGTGGAAAGATGACGAAAGAAGAAATGATGAACTCTTTGTCAGAAAGAAATCCAGCGGCAATGTCGATTCATTCAGAGGGCTAAGCTGAACTTGCTTTTTTTGAAAAGAAACATTTTGTTTATTAATCTTTTTGATTAATTTTATATGAAAAGTCAGGTCGTTGCGAAACGGACTGACTTTTATTTTATCAGGCTTAAGAACAGCCCAATGCAACCAATAAGAATAATAATTATACCCGTAATGCGGTTGATAAGCTTCAGCTCGCGCATGTTCAGGCGGTTTTTGAAACGGCTCACCAAAAATGTGAGAATATTCCACCAAATTAAAGCTCCTGCCAAAATGGAGAGAATGCCACAAATTGATACAAATAAAGTTGTGTCGCTTCCAATAAATTCAAATCGGGCAAACAAAGCTATGAGCACAAACAAAACGAGCGGATTGGAAAACGTGAGTCCAAACGAAGTGACAAAATCGCTGAATAAACTGTATTTCTGAGTTTCGTTTGGTTTAGGCTGTGTCGACGGATGGCTGTTGTAGATAAAAAAGCCGAAAATGCCAACGATTATGCTTCCGATGAGCTGAATGATGAATCGATGAACTTCAATAAAGTCGATAACGAAACTCAAAAAGAAAAGAGTAATAATGGTGTAAACCAAATCGGAAAATGTAGCACCTAGTCCGGTAGCAATTCCATATTTTTGTCCTCTGTTCAATGTTCTCTGTATTGTAAGCATCCCTATTGGACCCAGCGGAACAGAAATACACAAACCGATTAAAATTCCTTTTATTACGATCTCTAGCATCTACCAACTTTATTGTTTGCTATGCAAAGATAGTTTTTTTAGTCGTTTGACCAAAATAACAATTGCCGAGAAATGATATTTTGTTATGTTTTAAACTTCGGTAAAATATACAGGAAACAGATAAAATGTTTGTTAAAACGCTTGTTCCGTTTGCCGTAGTAAAGTTGCGATAAATATTAAAAACCGAAATCGTCAATGACTTTGTCGAATTTTTTTGCTTCTTCCGGTTTCCGTGCAAAAATTTGGTTTGCAACGCCTTCAACATAAATTGCCTGATGAGGACGAACAGGACAAATAGATTCGCAACCGCCGCAACCAATGCAAAGATCGTCGGTGACTTCAGGTATTGTCAGTCCGTTTTTATAAGGAATCATATGCACAGCCTGAGTAGGACAATGTTCCGAGCACGCACCGCAATCTTTTTCGTCGGTATGCACCACGCACATGTCTTTTCTAAACTTTGCTATCCCTATTTGCGTAAGTTTTTTATCTTCCATTTTTAGTTTTTCCAATGCTTTGGTTGGGCAAACCTCGGTACAGATATTACATTAGTAAGTACAAAAAACAT
>JBBIID010000217.1:0-3699 GCA_037446675.1 Paludibacter sp. | reverse complement strand
GCATAATTCCAGAAATGCCGTATTGAAGCGAAGCCGGTTTTAGCACTTGCATGGGGCATTTGGAAACGCAAAGCTGACAGCCGGTGCAATGAGTGTTGAAATGATCCAGATTTTTAGCTCCGGGAGGCATGATTGGGTTGCGGCTTAAAATGCTGTCTTTTTTGCCTGAAATATTATTTGCTTTTGCCAATGCAACAGATGTAATTAACGCTCCTGAAGTTGCCAAAAAAGCTCTTCTTCCGTTTGATGCACTCACTTTTTCATTTTCTTTCTTCTCTTGTTTCTTATATCTGAATTCGTATTTCATGCTGCAGGTGTTCAAGCAATTAAAACAACTTACACAACGACTGTCGTCAATAGTCATTTTTTTGCTATCGATACATTCAGATTTACACGATCTTTCGCACAACCCGCAATTCGTACAGGTCGATTCTTTTATCGAAATGCGAAATAATGAAAAGCGTGAAAGTAGTCCTAATGTAGAACCAACAGGGCAAATTGTGTTGCAATACAAACGGCCTCTAAACCACGACATAACGCCGACAAGTACAAAAAAAGAAATGGAAATAACGAAAGCTAAAGGAATGAATGTGGCTTGTTCGGCTTTGTAGAAAGTATAATTCCCCATTCCATTCATAATCACTGCCAAACCATTGTTTGCCCAAATCACCAACGGGCTGAAAAGTTGCGATGCAAATCGTCCGAAAGTACTGTAAGGGTCGAGTAAAATGAGCAGTGACGAACTTCCGGCGATGAAAACTACAGATGTTAAAGCCAGCAAAGAATATCGTAAAATGTTTTGCGGCTTGGTATAATTGAACTTGTATTTTTTCTTTTTCTTTTTAAATAATCTTGATTTCCATGAAACAATATCCTGAAAAACTCCTAGTGGACAAATCGTTGAGCAATAAATTCTTCCGAACAGAAGGCTGAGTATTAATAGAAAAACGATAATCCCCAAATCTAATGACAAAAGCGCAGGAATCAATTGAATCTTAAGAAAAGAGTGCAAATGCAACGGCAGCTTTCCTGTAAAATCGACGAAAAACAGCAAGATAGGAAGAAAGAAAAATATTGCTAAAACAACCCGGATTTTTTTCAAGAACTTCATTATGGCTTAAAATATGATTGATTGAACGAAACGTATTCTGGAATTGAGATTAGAGTTTTATTTTTTTTACGTTGAGTTTGTCCAAATTCTGAGTACCTACTTTCAGCCTTTCAGCTAAACCAATATAGCGAACATCGTTAATGTCGGTAGGGCTCACTTGCGAGAACATTTTCATTGCGGCGGTATCCGCTGCAACAAAGTCAGGCGAAACGATAAGTGATTTTAGCGTTACTACATCGGCTTCCGATTTTCCTTGCGGTCCGTTCGATTTCATAATACGGTAGGCATCAATGATGTTTAAAGCCGGTTTTTTAGCGTAAGTTGCAGTGTCGGCAATGCACTGGTGTAAATCGTGTCCATGGTAGAAGCCCCTGTCCCAAACAATTCCCATTAAGTTTTTCATGGCAATTGAGTTTTTAGCTCCACCGTGGTGTTTTAATATCGGTACGTTGAACCAAACATCACAATCGATTATTGCCTTGTGAATCTTAGTTTTTTTCAAATTGACACCGTGAGGTAATTCTACTTCGCGATAGTACGATTCGTCGTTTCCCGGTACCATTTTTCCACCAGCGTCGGTCACTGCTTTTTCGATACCGCTGTTGGTGTAGCTTTTCTTCCAATCGTGGCAAGTATGGTCGAATACCAGTACTTCCGAAGCTCCGGCACTTTTGCACATTTTCACCAGTGTCGATACGATTTCCGGGTTTGTGTTCGCGGCCAGTTCTGGCTTTCTGTCCCAACCAATATTCGGCTTAATTACGACTTTATTCCCTTTTTTTACGAATTTACCGATTCCGCCAAGTTCTTTCATTGCACGTGTAAGCATCGCAGCCGGTTCGCCGCCCATTATGGCTACTAAATCGGTGTCTGCTTGCACTGACATGCCATTAGCTGTTGCTGCAAATGTTTCTGGTTTTACTACCGTAGCCAGCCCTAGCGCTGCTGCCGATTTGAAAAAATCTCGTCGTTTCATAATAATTCAATTAAATTTTTGGTAATTATGGGTTTATTTGTCAGTGACTTAAGTCAAATGATTTTTTATTTTTTTACAATCATAGCACTAATCTCCCAGAGCATGTAAATAGGTAAAAATACCACCATGAGTGTAAACGGATCGCCCGAAGGAGTAATAAATGCTGCTATGATTAACAATACAACTATTGCGTGTTTTCTGAATTTATTGAAAAATCCGCGTTTCAATATCCCGAGTTGAGATAATATCCACGATAATAATGGCAGTTCGAAAACCAGTCCCATTATGAAGCACAACATAAGAAAACTTCCCATGTATGAATCGAGTGAAACGCTGTTTTCGATATAATCGCTGAGTTGGTAACCTGCTAAAAATCGCAACGTAAGCGGAAATACGATAATATAGCCGATAGTCACTCCGATGTAAAAAAGCAAATTGCCAAAGAAAAATGCTGCTCCTGCATTTTTTTTCTCATTCGGATACAAAGCCGGTTTTACAAAAAGAAAAAGCTGATAAATGATAAACGGAAAACTGAAAACCAGCGCAAACCAAAACGAAGTTGAAATATGAACAAAAAACTGCGATGCCAGATTTATGTTGATAACCTTAACGTGAAATTCCCCGATGCAGAAATCGGGCAACACAGGAAACTTGGCAGCTAAGTTGTTGAGCCAACTGTATAAAAAGAAATCATTCCGGGTGGGAGCAAGAATTACATTGTTAAATAACTCCCGCATGTATGAAAAAAACACCAAGGCAAGAACTCCGACAAAAAGCGCAATACGAAACAAAACTTTGCGCAATTCGTCCAAATGATCCCAAAATGTCATTTCACTTTCACCTTGCTCACTCATTTTTTACTTACTTGGAATCTTGTTTGTCTTCTTTTGTTGGTTCTTTTTTTATTTCGTTCTCTATGTCATTCAAACCGTCTTTGAAGCTCTTTACTCCTTTACCAATGCCACGCATAAGTTCAGGAATTTTTTTCCCTCCAAATAAAAGCAAGACAATGAGAGCAATAACAATAATTTCGCCTGTTCCAAGATTGCCCAAAAACATTAAGTGGTTCATAAATACTCGATTTAATTTTTTGTGATTACAATTTAGCTGTAAAAATACGATTATATTTTAATAATAACGTGAACTGGCAACCTTAAATTATAGTTAATCTATTAAAAAATAATTGATTGATGTACGGATGAAATTTATATCAAAGCTTATTCATGATTTTGTTTGGAAGCAGTTTCATCAGGTAAGCAAAAATAATCCAACGTTTCGATATGTAGGTGATGCTTTTCCTTTTCTTTATTGTGTTAAATATTTGATTTGCAGCTTTCTGTACTGAAACAACCCAAAATAATCCTTCGCCTTTTGCCATGGCTGTATCTACAAAGCCGGGACGAATATCCGAAATGTAGATTGGTAACTTCGTTTTGGCTGCTTTTATACGTAACCCTTCAAGATAATTTATTTGGTAAGCTTTTGTGGCCGAATATGCCGGAGCTATGCCATTTCCGCGCAATCCCCCGATAGAGCTAATTGCCACTAAATGCCCCTTTTTTTGTTTCAGAAAATATTGATAACTCCAGTCGACGATGGCTGTGAATCCTAA
>JBBIID010000216.1:0-5712 GCA_037446675.1 Paludibacter sp. | reverse complement strand
CGATTGATGGTGATAGTCCTGCTGCTATGCGTTATACGGAAGCTCGTTTACGTAGACTTTCCGAAGATATGCTTATCGACATTAATAAAGATACTGTTGATTTTCAGCTAAATTTCGATGATACTTTAAAAGAACCAACTGTTTTGCCAAGCAGAATTCCAAACTTGCTTGTAAATGGCTCTTCTGGTATTGCTGTTGGTATGGCTACAAACATGGCTCCGCACAATCTTTCGGAAGTTGTGGATGCTACCATTGCTTATATCGACGATAATAATATCGAAATTCCTGAACTTCTAAAATATATTAAAGCTCCTGATTTTCCTACAGGAGGTATCATTTATGGTTATGCAGGAGTAAAGGATGCCTTTGAAACTGGTCGTGGCCGTATTGTTGTTCGTTCGAAAGTAGATATTGAAGTTGATCAACAAGGACGCGAAAAAATCATTGTAAATGAAATCCCTTATCAGATAAATAAGATTGAATTAATTAAATCGATTGTAAATCTTGTAGAAGATAAGAAAATTGAAGGAATCTCTCATATCAACGATGAGTCAGACCGTGAAGGTATGCGCATTGTTATTGATGTTAAAAGAGATGCCAATTCAAGTGTTGTGTTGAACAAATTATTTAAATACACCGCGCTACAATCTTCATTTAGTGTAAATAACATTGCTCTTGTTCATGGTCGTCCACGCATGTTGAATCTGAAAGAATTGATTCAATATTTTGTGGAACACAGACATGAAGTGGTGACTCGTCGTACTAAATTCGAATTGGCCGAAGCCGAAAAACGTGCACACTTGCTGGAAGGTTTCATGATTATTTTGGATAATCTTGACGAAGCCATTCAGATTATTCGGAACTCAAAAACGCCTGAAGAAGCTCGTAATGCTTTGATGGAACGTTTTGGTTTGTCCGACATACAGTCTCGTGCAGTTGTTGAAATGCGTTTGCGTCAACTTACCGGCATGGAACAAGACAAACTTCGCGCTGAATACGAAGATGTGTTGAACTTGATTGCCAAATTGAAAGAAATTCTTGAAAAAGTAGAGTTACGCATGCAAATCATTAAAGATGAGTTGCAGGAAGTAAAAGATAAATATGGCGATGAGCGCAGAACTCAAATCGTTTATTCTTCAGAAGAGTTCAATCCGGAAGATTTTTATGCGGATGATGAAATGATAATTACCATTTCGCATTTAGGATATATCAAGCGTACTGCATTATCCGAATTCCGTGCTCAGGGTCGTGGTGGTGTAGGTTCGAAAGGAAGTGATTCGCGTGACGAAGACTTCATCGAACACATTTATCCGGCTTCGATGCATAATACCATGTTGTTCTTTACCCAAAAGGGAAGATGCTATTGGTTGAAAGTGTACGAAATTCCTGAAGGAAGCAAAAACTCAAAAGGTCGTGCTATTCAGAACATGTTGAATATCGATGGCGATGATAAAGTAAACGCATTTATCCGTGTGAAAGGTTTGAACGATCCTGAATATACCAAATCGCATTATCTGATTTTTGCTACCAAAGCTGGTGTAATTAAGAAAACTTCTCTTGAAGCATATTCCCGTCCACGTCAAAATGGAGTAAACGCAATCACTATTCGTGAAGACGATCAGGTAATTCAGGTTCGCTTAACCGATGGTAATGCAGAGGTGCTTATGGCAAATAAGAACGGCCGTGCAATTCGTTTCCACGAGTCAAAAGTTCGCGAAATGGGACGTACAGCTACTGGTGTTCGTGGTATGACTCTCGATGAAGATGCATCGGATGAGCTTGTTGGCATGATTTGTGTCAATAAGGAAGATAATGAAACAATAATGGTAGTTTCGCAGCAAGGTTATGGTAAGCGCACCATGCTTGATGATGAGGACGGAGAAGCTGTTTATCGTGTTACCAACAGAGGTGGTAAAGGTGTAAAAACCATGAATATTACTGATAAAACAGGAAAACTCGTAACCATTAAAAATGTAACCGACGATAGTGATTTGATGATTATCAATAAATCTGGTATTACCATTCGTTTGAAAGTAGCTGATATTCGGGTTATGGGTCGTGCTACGCAAGGCGTTCGACTTATTAATCTTGAAAAACGAAATGATGAAATAGCTTCGGTTTGTAAAGTTATCTCAGAACAAGTAGAAGAAGTTGTTGAAGAATCGGCTACCGCAGTTGATACTGAAGTAATAAATGAAATTTCTGATGTTGAGGCAACTGAAACTCAGGAAACATCTGAAAATTAAACAAAATAGTGAAATTATGCCGGCAACATGAAGTCGGCGATGCGAAATATTATAATTCAAAAAAAACAAACACATCATGAAGAAAATTATTTTATCCTTATTTTTAGTTATCGGTGTTACGGCTTCATTTGCACAAAAAAGCAATGTGTCGAAAGCTAAAAACAAAGCATTAATGGAAACGCCAGATTTCGACGGAGCACGCGAAGCAATAAAACCTGCTCTTACCGACTCTACTACAGCCAATGATGCTTATACTTGGTATGTCGCTGGTCTTATTGGTAATAAAGAAAACGAAACGCTTTACAATAAAGCAATCTTGAATCAAAAATTTGATGCAGATGTAAAAGGTAAAGCACTTTTGGAGTCTTATGATTATTTTATTAAAGCTCTTAAACTGGATTCAGTTCCTGATAAAAAAGGAAAAGTTAAGCTTAAATATACAAAAGATATTAAGGCTAAAATCAAGGATTATTACACTACCCAACAAAACTTGGTAGCTTACGGAGCTTATCTATTTGAGAAAAAAGATTATGCTGCTACAATTAATGTTTTTGATATTTTCCTTGAAATTCCTAAGTTGGCTGTAATGAATAATGAAATTCCTTTGGATTCAACTTATAACATGATTATGTATTATGACGCGATTGCATGTACCAATGCAAAAATGCACGATAAAGCTATCAGGTTGTACGAAGAACTAAAAGATAAAAATTATGAAACATTAGCGGTATATCAGTTGCTTTACGAAGAATATGTAAGTGTGAATGATACAGTTAACTATGTAAATACCTTAAAGGGCGGATTTGAGAAATTTCCATCAGAACCTTGGTTTCTTCAGAACTTAATCAACCACTTTATTAATACAAAACAACTTCCAGAAGCTTTGAATTATTTGAATACAGCTATCGAACGTGAACCAGGTTTGGCACAATACAGATACGTAAAAGGAAATTTGGACGAATCACTAGGAAAGTCTGATGAAGCAAAAGCTTCTTTCGAAAAAGCAATAGAATTAGATCCAACTTTGGCTGATGCTTATGCAGGATTAGGAAGATTGTTGTACAACAAAGCTGTAAAAATGCTTGATGATGCCAATAGTATTAAAGATATAAAATTGTATAATGCAGCTCAACAAAAAGCAGAAGATGTATTTAAACAATCGTTGCCACTATTCAAAAAAGCTAGCGAGTTGAATCCTAAAGAAGTTGATTTTAAACGTACTCTTAAAACTCTTTATTACCGTTTGAAAATGGATAAAGAATTTGAGGCTGTTTCAAAAGAAATTGACGAAATGTAATCAATAAAATTATTTGTCAGAAAAGAGGAAAGCAATTTTTGCTTTCCTCTTTTTTTTGGCGATTATACCTTTTTTTCTGATAACAGATATAAAAAAAGAGCGTTGAAACAATTTGTTTCAACGCTCTTTGAGTATTTAGATTGATATTAAATCCAACGAACGAAACATAAATCCTGACGATGAGGAAGATCTTCGTTTTTAGGGAACATACGGAAACCGTATTTAAACGAACCGGACATATTAAATTGATATTCGAGGCTAAAATATAATTTTGAACCTTCAGATTTTACGAGCTTCAACTCTTCTACGTCAAACAAAGTATCTGCATTATTCTTCGCCGATTTTGTTGCAACAAGTTCAATTCCAATTCCGTTGTCTTTTATTCCATCTACATCAATAACAATGTTGATATTGTAAACTTCACCGGCCAATGGGTTGTGGAGCAATTTTTCGGGAATGTCCATTGATATCACTTGAATTCTGTCCCAACCTTCTGCAATTTTTTCTTTCCATGCTGCAATTTCTTTTGCTTTCGAAAAATTGTTTGCTTTTAAAAGCGATGAGCGGTTGGCAAGTTTTGAATAAAAGCGTTCAATGTAATCATCGATCATTCTTTTGGTCGTGAAACGCGGAGTAATCTGCGCTAGCGAATTTTTGATTACCTGAATCCATTCAGGAGAATATCCTTTTGTGTTTTTCGCAAAATACAATGGAATAATCTCGTTTTCGAGCATGTTGTAAATTGTAGCAGCATCCAGCTGATCCTGATGATCCTGATTTTCGTATGTTCTTTTCTCGGTTAATGCCCAACCGGCTCCTTTTACGTAGCCTTCGAGCCACCATCCATCGAGAACCGAGAAGTTCAAAACTCCGTTCATTTGAGCTTTTTCGCCGGAAGTTCCTGAAGCTTCTAACGGACGGGTAGGAGTGTTCAACCAAATATCAACACCGGAAATTAATCGTTTTGCCAGTCTCATGTCATAATTTTCAAGGAAAATAATTTTTCCAAGAAATTGTGGCATTCTTGATATTTCCACAATTCGTTTGATAAGTCCTTGTCCACCACCATCGGCAGGATGGGCTTTTCCAGTAAAAATAAACTGAACAGGGTGAATTGGATCGTTTACAATTTTTTCGAGTCGCTCTAAGTCGGTGAAAAGAAGGTGAGCGCGTTTGTAAGTAGCAAAACGACGACCAAAACCGATAATTAATGCGTTAGGGTTAAATGCTTGAAGAACAGAAACAATGCGAGAAGGATCGCCTTGATTTTGCAACCATTTTTCAATAAACTGATCTTTTATGTAGTCGATCAACTTATTTTTCAATCCCATTCGGGTATTCCAAATCTCTTGATCCGGAATTTTATATACGCCTTCCCAAATTTTTAAATTCGATTGATCGGCATAAAATGCTTTTGTAAAGTATTTTTCGTAAATGGCTTTCCAGTCTGAAGATGTCCATGTAGGTAGGTGAACGCCATTGGTGACATAGCTAACGTGCAATTCTTCAGGGAAGTAACCTTTCCAAATTGGATTGAACATTTCCTGAGAGACTTTACCGTGTAGCCAGCTTACGCCATTAACTTCCTGACAGGTGTTGCAAGCAAAAACACTCATGCTGAATTTTTCATTATGATCGCCCGGATGCTCACGTCCCATGTCAATAAATTCAGTCCAGCTTATATTCAATTTGCCAGGAAATTCGTTCATGTACTTCTGGAATAAGTTTTCTTCAAAACTATCGTGACCAGCAGGAACCGGAGTGTGTACGGTGTAAAGTGAACTTGCACGAACTATTTCTAATGCCTGATTGAAAGTAAGTCCTTTTTCAGTTACATAATCAGCTAAACGTTGAGCGTTGATCAATGCAGCATGTCCTTCATTACAATGATATACTTCTTTTTCAATGCCTAATTTTTTAAGAGCTAAAATACCTCCAATACCGAGCATAATCTCTTGTTTCATACGGTTTTCCCAGTCACCACCATATAATTGGTGAGTAATGGATTTATCGTATTCACTATTCATATCGTTATCGGTATCAAGCAGATAAAGGGAAATTCGACCAACTGCAACTTTCCAAATATGAGCGTAGACAATGCGCCCTGGATATGGAACTTCAACAACAATTGGGTTGTCGTTCGAATCCTTAACTTGTGTGATTGGTAGA
>JBBIID010000215.1:2220-5735 GCA_037446675.1 Paludibacter sp. | reverse complement strand
CCGCAAACCGCCAAATGCCCATAGCCTCGGTCGTTATGGCCTATAGTAAAAAAACAAAAGACGGACTCGATTGCTGAAAAATCTTTGACGAACTGTCCGCTTTAGGTTGGACATTATGACTTGTCGGTTAGACAAAATTAGCTGGTTTTCGAGGTTTTGCTTGGCGGACAATTCCTCGCAGATTTTAAAGGAAAGAATTTGACTTTTAGCTTTAAGACTATAAACCAGAAGGACTGAAATTTTGAGAATTCAAATTTGACAGCTTGAACATAAGACGAAACAACAATATGAGAACAAACAATATGCAGACATTAAAAATTCCTTCAGACTGGAAAATCAAGCGAAATGAATTTAATGTTAATGAAGATTTTGTAGAAAGTGACTGGTTGACAAACAATGATATTCAAGAAGATTTACTTCAACTAGAGAAAAAAAACTATATTATCGATTTAGGTTGGTATGGCTCAGAGGACTTGAAGAATAAAACAACTGGTTATATGTTGGTGCTTTTTCGAGGTGAAAATTGGAATAATTGTGAGTTGTTGGAACTAATTCGAACTCAATCAAGAAAATTAATAACAGAATCTATAAATGAAATATTGAAAGCTGAAACAGAAGGCTTTTATGAAAACAAATCAGGTTATCGAATTGACGAAAACGATGAAGAAAATAGATTTATTGGACAACATTATCGTTATTCTGTAATGAAAAACCTGAATGAACTATTATTATAACAGTTAAGAAGCAACAGACGACCAAACTACAGGCCATAACACACGCCTATGTCCATTGGCTGGCTGACGTGTATTTTGGCAGGTTTTGCTCCCGCATTCACTTTGTCGTTTCACGACAGCGAACGCTCCCGCAAACCGCCAAATGCCCATAGCCTTTATCGTTAGGCGGCACCATAAAAAAATAAAAAAAGATGAGTTTACTGGATTACCAACATTTAAATCAACAAGTAAAAAACAAGCTTTTTGAAATTTCATATCTTGTAAGTTGTTTCAACAAGATTGGTGATACTGATATTAGCAGATATGCAGAAACTTACTTCAAAAACATATTAAACATTATCTACGAAAGAGATGGCTGGAATTTTGAAAAAGCAATAAAGATTAACCAAGACACATATGATTTAATCGACTCTGAGAATAAAGTTTACATTCAAATTACTTCAAACGAACGACAAAAAAAGAAAAATACTACAATTAAGCTTTTTGAAGAGAAGTACTGCAATGATGAGTTTGATGTTCTGATAATTCTCTTTATAGCAAACTCAAAACCAAAAAAAACAGAGAAAAAGACAGAATTTATTTATAATGATTATGACATTACTGAGTTTGCCTCACTAATTGAAAATAAATGTAATCCGACAGAACTTTTAAGAATTCGAGATATTCTAATAGCACAAAGTAGTTCAAATATATCAAATACTCAGACACAAAATAAAGAAAGAGCTAAAGAAATAAAAATTACGGAAAAAGAATTTCATAGATGTAAAAAGCTTGAAAAAGAACTAAGAAAAGAACTGATCTTTGAAAAGTATTGGGAACACATAGACAGTAAGGAACTTGCAAAATATCCAGACAGAAAATTTAAAGACTCTCGATTCATACTACGTTCTATTGAAGATAAATCTTATCCAAATGCTGACGGAAATTCAAATTGGTATAGAACTTTTATGTACGACTTCTATGAATATGGAATTTTGATTTGGCTCGATGCTTTATTTGGAACGACAGCTATCGTAAATGAAAAAGAAGAATGGTATGTAGAAGAAATTAGAGAAAGTAATAAAGAAATTCCAGAAAATTGCGTAAGAGTAAACATTAGAATACTAGGAAAACTACCTTACACTAATATTGTTTATTGGCATGACGGTGATGAGTATTACAATGATTATCATTTGTTCTGCAAATATTTAGGTGTTGACAATTCGCCTTATGACGAAATTATTTACAGATATGAAAACTCTTTGGGTTACTTTTGGGATGACTTAGATATTAAGAAAAAACTAAAATAAAATGGCGACCGCCTAACACACGCCTATGCCCATTGGCTGGCTGACGCGCATTTAGCGGATTTTGCTCCCGCATTCACTTTGTCGCTGTGCGACAGTGAACGCTCCCGCAAACCGCCAAATGCCCATAGCCTCGGTCGTTAGGGGCATTTTCCCACTAAACAGTTGAAAAAAATGCATAAGCTAACACACTTATGTATCTTGGTTAGTAGAAGCACATTTAGAGGATTTTACTTTCTCATTCACCTCGCCGCTATGCAACACTGGTGAATGCTACTGCCAACTTCTAAATTATCATACACTTGGCCGAAAGTTAAATTTGCCTAACTTTTGATTATTTATGCAAACAAACCTAAAGCTCTGATGATTAACTATTAACAAAAAATCAAAAAACAAGAGAAAAAGAAGACAGCATAATTTTGATTACAAATATTCATTTTGTTATAAAAAGTATTTGGATGATTAAAAAAAATGACTACTTTCGCATTGTCTATTGCCATGAAACAAGCCATGGATAGGACTTTCGCGACAAAAATTACAGACCTAACTCATAGCTACTGAAAAAACTTATTTGAGTTAATTAAGAAAAAAGAAGAACTAAATAGGATTTATTGATCAGTTTTACAATTAAAATTTTATTAACACAATTAAAAAAAGTTTTTTATGAGAAAAATTAATTTAGTAGCAGCATTGTTATTCGTAGGACTAACAGTTTTTGCACAAGCAGTGAAAGACAGAAATGTTATTCCCGTAGCAGTGAGCCTTAATCAGGTTTTGCGTATGACTATCACTAATGGTGGAAACATCGAATTTGTATTCAACACAATCGACGACTACAAAAACGGTATCTCATCAGAATTGGTATCAGCATCTGCAAATCCTGCAACATCACAATCTTTGTACAAAACAGATTTTACTGTTTCATCTTCAACCCGTTGGGCTTTGTCTTACGGAGCAGAAGAAACAGCATTTCTTGGAACTGATCATCCGGGAGTTGAATTTGCACTTGACAATGTAGGTTTTACAATTTCGAATTTGGGAAACAACACATTTGAAGGTTCTGGTTTAGCTAAAGGAACTACTGCTGCAGCTTCACTTTTCAGCGTGCCAACTGACAACGCAACTGAAGTAGCTGCTTTGGAACAATATCCTGTTGTATTGATTGAAGACAACAATACTGTAAACGCTAATGCTGGTGATGCAGCCGACAATTCATTTACTTTGAACTGGCGCTGTGGTACTGCAGAAGCCGGAGCAGTTGTACCAATGAATCCTGTTAAAATCATTGATCAAAACCCGAGCCCAGCTCCTGACAGATACGTAGCTAATGTTATATTTGATCTTGCTATTGACTAATATTAAATAAACAATATTTCTTAAAAGATTGGTCAGCATGTATCATGCTGGTCAATCTTTTATTACATAAAATAGATTCTAAAAGTATGACCTACTCCTTCGATAAAATACTTAAAGTAGTGTCTATATTTATACTTCT
>JBBIID010000215.1:0-2199 GCA_037446675.1 Paludibacter sp. | reverse complement strand
CATAGTCAGGAATGGAATTCGGCTCGACTCACAATTTTGTATGGCAGCAATATTCCGTTCAATTTCAATTCAATTGACAAAATAAAAAAAGGCATTGAGATTACATCCGGAACTCATATAGGAATCTCGATGGCTGACTCCAGCAAAGTTGGACACGACTTGGAAGGATTTGTACTTAATTTCCGATCGTTCAACGGGCAGGCCAATATAAGGGGAGATGTTTCGATGCTCCCGTTAAACAGAATACGCGTTAGGGCCGAAAACTTGCTTGGGCTTGGTAGCGGCTTCTCATACGGATACAAAGATCTCACTACTGATTGGGTTACATTATTTACTTACACCAATCCTTCGTGGACCGACTTAAATTGGGCAGATCATCAGCTTAATATTTCGTTTGAATGTGGAAAACCCGTAAGCGAAGGAGGAAACGGTTCTTTATTAGGCGAAGATCCGGATTATTACAACGTTGAAATAGAGTTTGAGATAGTCCCTACAGGACCAGGTTTTTGATGCAAAAAAAATCTTTCTAAGTGGAAATCAACGATACCAAAAAATCAAATACCGCTCGACTTTACCTAATCAGTTTGGTTAGTTGCATTTTCATATCCTTTTTATCGCCCACCAAATGCTTTTCTCAAAATGATATTTCCCCTGTTGAAATAGAGTTTGTAAAGACCTCTGATAGTTTAAAAACAGCGGAGTTATATTTCAACGTTCTTAAAATTGTAAATAATACATCGAAACCACAAGTTGGTGATGTATTATTTACTGTACCCGAAAGTTGGAATATTTTTTCGATTCCAAGCACTCAAACTATTATCAATCCAAACGACACAGCCTGGATTCCACTAAGAGTATCGCCCGCAGCCGACGCTATGGGTGGAATAACCTACGTAATAAATGCAGCATTTAGAACAAAAAGCAGGCAAATAAGTACCAGCGCTTATCTGACTCTTCCCTCGAAAGTAAAATGGGAATTCACAACAGATAAAACCAGTATCTATTTCACCGAAACCAATCCTGTTGCTTCCTTCAAGGTAAAACTCTCAAACAAAGGAAACACCAATGAGCTTATAAAACTCGATTTGAAACTTGGAAAACTATTGGCATTTGCCAACAATAAGAGCAACGAAACGGTGGAATATGTCGAATTGCCTGCATACAAAGACACTATTATATCACAAGCAGTTACTTTTCAAAAAAATTTAAGTTTTGAAGAAAAAAATCGTTACGAAAACAATTGGAAAGAATCGGCAATTAGGATCACTGCATCGTCGGATAAAACTGAGCGCAGTGCGGCAATCATGATTCGTAAACTCAGTAGCACATATACCAATCAGCGTGCTCAAAGTTCATTCCCGTTGAATGTAGATTATCAGGTTTACAATCTGATGTCCAGCCAGCAACCACGGTCGAATGCGAAAGTATTCGGAAGCATTCTTTTCCCGAAAAACAGAGAAATCGAATATATTGCAGGAGCTCAAAATATATATTTTAATCGTGCTGCGAATGAAAATTTCGACATAGATCGCCAATTAATCTATAACATAAGGTACAAAGACAATCGGAACAAAGTTGAATTGGGATATAATGTGAACGGAGGTACTTTACACAGTTTAAATGGCCGTGGATTAGTAGGAAATTTCAAGATAAGCAATAAAACCAGATTGACATATGCTGTCACTCAAAATCCTTTCAGCCAAAGCCTTGGCGAAAATGCGGGAATCAGCACGTCTATCAAAAACATTGCGCTGAACACCGATGTTACTCACGAGACTAATTCTAATCTGAAATATTCCGCGACTTCGGTAAATTTGGGAACAGGATTCACATTCCTGAAGCACCAAAGTATTTCGTTGCAAGTCCTTGGTTCGCAATCCAACTACAATCTATCTTCCGGTAGAGACACCACTGTACTCGGGTTCAGTTTTAAAGCTGACTACAGCATGAGGTATAAAAAATTCGATTTTAGGATAAGTGCATTTAACTCAATGTACAATTACATCCGTAACTCAGGCTTCGAAAACATCTACCTTGACACAAAATACACGCTGAACGACAAAGTAAGGCTCTCTATTTATGGAAATCGGCAACGTTATGCAACAACTCGTTATCCTTACAATTTTTACAGTGACCCCAATTTCAATAATACCGATTATCTCCGATTCACAACATCCATTTCTGGAGGAAATGTCATAT
>JBBIID010000214.1:0-5738 GCA_037446675.1 Paludibacter sp. | reverse complement strand
TTCTAAGTCATTATAAAACACATGTCAATTCACTTATAAAATATCAAAACAAAAACGGATTCTGGTACAATGTGATAGATCATCCCGAATCGCCGGAGGAAGTTTCCGGAACTGCAATATTCACTATGGCAATAGCCAGAGGTATCTCGCAAGGTTGGCTCGACAGAAATAAATATGAGCCTTACGCCTTGAAAGGCTGGAAAGCTGTTTCGTCCGAAATTGAAACCGATGGCACAATCCATAAAATTTGTGTTGGAACTATGTGTTCCGAAGATGTCAATTATTACATCAACCGTCCGTTTTATGATAACGACACTCATGGCTCTTTTGCGGTGCTTTTTGCCGGAATTGAGATGCAACGCATGCTATCGGCATCCGATAAAAGCAAAGTATCGAATACAAATTTTACTCCGGTAAAATTGTCAGCCGAAGAGATTAAATACCTGAAGCAGGATCTTGCAGAAAAAGAGAGCGAATATGATCCGAAAGCAAAAATGTTATTTACAATGACCAAATCGAAACATTATCACAGCGATTTGGATAGCGGAAAAGTGGTACATCAAACCCGCGAATCGTTGGAATATGCAGTTGCTCTGCTTAAAACAGGCGATGATAAACTTATGAAACGCGGAATTGATATTGTAAAAACCGTTTTGCCAATGCAGGAAAAAGATCCTTCGTTACCATACTGCGGCATTTGGCCATATTACCCTGAAGATCCCTTAAGCAAGCGCAAAGCAGCTGTCGATTACAATTGGGCCGATTTTATCGCTGTACCACTTATCGACGTAATAGTCAACCATTCCGATTATGCCGGAAAAGAACTTGTTGATGAAATAAAAGAGGCATTAATTTTAGCTGCAAATGCGATAAAAAAGAGAAATGTACAGCCCGATTATACAAATATCTGTATCATGGGCACTTACGTTTGTTACATTGTTGGCGATATTTGTAACATGCCCGAGATGACCGATTATGCTCAAAAAAGATTAAAAAACTTCTACGATTATACGATTCACAACAAAGGTTTCACCGAATATAACAGTCCAACTTACACAATAGTGGCAATGGATGAGCTGCTCCGAATGAAGGAAACGATTATAAATCCCCGCGACCATAAAATGATAGACGATTTATATGCTATGTCTTGGAAAATGATCGCTACTCATTTCTATAGTCCATCAGGACAATGGTGTGGACCAAATCTTAGAGCATACAATAACTTAGCGCAACCAAGTTTTTACAGATTACTGTACAATGCATCCAACGGAGTTATTAATCTTCCGGGAGACTATCTTAGAATACCAAATGTTATTAAACCTCATAAAATACCCGAAGATATTTTACCCGAATTTCTTCATTCCTTTTTACCTCGAATGGAAATTGATACATTTGTAGTTGCAAATTCGGAGACTAAAATAAAAAGCGAAAAAGGAATTATACGGGAGAAAGACATAGTTGGCAAGCTTTACGCAACACAAAAGTTTGCATTATCCTCCGTAAACCAAGGATATATGTGGAATCAGACTCGTCCTCTTTTTGCCCATTGGGGAACGATAACAAATCCCGGATATTTACGCGTCAGATTTTTACACAACGGTTATGATTTCTCGGCTGTAAACATATTTTCCGTTCAAGATAGCACAAATGTTCTTTCAGTATTCAACATCGCGATGGATGGTGGCGATACGCATCCCGGACTCGACAGAATAAAAAATTCGACTTTCGAAGCCAGCGATTTGAGGCTAAGAATTGAAATTGGAGGTGATATTTCAACGGCATCATTTAGCTTGCCCAATCAACCTAATGGATTTGCCGGCTTTGAAGCAAATGATGTGAACGGAAAAATAAAAGTCCCCTATGCCAACTGGAACGGCACTCAGGGATTTTGGAGCAAAGGTGGAAATAACGATTGTATTTGGTTGGATTACGTTTTATATTCTGGAGCCAACAAAAAATTTAATTTGAGCGAGATTAAAGAAGCTGTTATAGGATTATATCTATCGCTTGATGCCAATTCGAACACCGACAATAGCGAAGTGAAAGCAAATTTAAGAAATGATTATCTTACACTTTCGTTCGAAAACATGAAAGTAAAGGCATCGTCGAAACCCAATATCGAACAGGTAATAAGATACGATTATGATGCAGTTTCACCAAATTCAAACAATTTAAACAAACAAAACCTTCAAATAACATTAAATTCAGATCATGAAAAATAAAATCATCATATTCACATTATTACTTAGTTTTTTCATTACCAGTATTCAGGCACAAATGAAAAAACCTTTCGAATGGTCAGGTTACGAAAGCACATTTGGAGTAAAGGAAGGATTACGTTTTTACAACTATGATGTTATTCCTTTTTATTCCTCCGCTCCGGCAAATATATTTTTACCAAACGACGTGATTGATTTTCGATTTCAGTTGAAAAACAATACCGACAGCCTGATTAACACCAATGCTGAAATATATATTATCGGATACGGAACAAGAGGCATTCCCGGCAATGTATGGTTACCTCAGGTAATAAGAACTAAGTACGAGAAAAAAATCACTTCGCAGGTTTCTATGTTGCCCAAAGGGTTTTGCAATGTTCATTTAAAAATTGATGACATTAAAAATTATGGAGGCTATGCAGTGGTATTCGATTTAGGGAAATACGGACGCAGGCTGGCAACATCTTTTGTTTACAGTATGCAACCAAGCACCGTAAGAATGCAATATCCGAAACAAGCATTAGACGATCTTGGAGCTGAATTTTTGAGTCGATTGGGCGTTCAGGCCATTCGTCAGGGAATTGGATATATTCCTACCACAAGCGGAGGCTATCGCAAGTCGATGCAAGACATGGATGAAGTAATGAAAAAATATAAAGACAACAACATTACCGTACTTTTAATGATTGGCGAAGGCGGAGCTGCCATGGCGTTAGGAACTCCCCGCCCCCACCTCGACGACAAAGGATTTTTGCTACGAACCAAACAAGATTATGTTTGGTTACCCGAACAAGACGAAGATTTTAAAAAGTTCGTAAAAACAATCTGTTTAAAATATGGTTGGCCCAAAGGACCCGTAACTGCATTATCGCTTTGGAACGAACCTTGGGAAGGCATGTCTATTTCAGGTTGGCAAGCCGACATGATTCGCTATCGCGAAATTTATACAAAAATGGCAGAAGCAGTGCTTGAGGCACGGAAAGACGGGGCCGATGTACTTGTTGGAGGTGGAGATTCCAATTCCAATGCACTCGACAAATTCTTTGCCGATGGTTCAATGGATATACTGCCCATTTTTGATTTCCTTTCCATACACTATCAGGGAATGGAATCTCCCGTTTTATATCCGGAATGGAACAACCGCAAATTTCATAAAGGTCGTGTACTCATTTGGGATACAGAAAGCTGGGTAGGAAACACCGACGACAGAATAGGATTAGTGGTGGCGGCGAACCGTTCTACGGGATACGACCGATCCATGGGTATTTATGGCGGCTACATGTATTCAGGAGATGGGAACAAACCTTCGTATACCGATATTCAAACCAATGATGGTAATCAAAAAGTGCATACCGTTTTCTCTTCATGGTCGGCTGCGGCAGCCATGGGTGCTACACAAAATCTGATTGGCGAACGTGAATTCAAAGAACTGCTTTTCAAAAACGGATTACCTTGGGTTATGGTTTTCGATGGATATAGCGGAAAAGAAGATGACGGAACTATCGTAATCACTGGAGATCTTGGTGAAGCTTTTGGACGTGATAATATTCTATTCAGAAATGTAAGAGGATTAAAAGATGGATTGCCTATTACTGATGGAAAAATGATTGTACAAGCGAAAAAATCATTCCGATTACATGATTTCTATGGCAACATCATTCAACCAATAAATAATCAATACGAAATACCATTAAATTATCAGGGATACTTTCTAAGAACTAACGGACAAAAAGGTTCTTTTAAAGAATTAACCGCAGCTGTAAAAAATGCCGACATCGAAGGATATGAACCTGTAGACATTGTTGCAAAAGATTTTACGTCACCAATAGATAGCAAACCAGAAATGGAAATTGTTGTTACCAATATTTTGAACCATGTTGTGAAAGGAAAACTGAAGGTGAGTATAAAAGGCTTGACACTTTCTACAACGGACGAAATTTCAATAAAAGGTAACGAATCCAAAACCATTAAAGTAAAAGTTCGCACAGGATCGGCTAATCCCGAAAATATATATCCCCTCGAGGCCACTTTTGATGCCGGACAGGGACGCATAGCTAAACATGCTGAAAATATGCACGTGAATCTTATTAGTAAACGAACGATTCAAGTTGATGGAGATCTTAGCGACTGGAAAGGAGCTTTGCCGCAAACGGTGAAAGGTTCATCCGAAGCAAGTATATCGCTAACCGAAGCAGCATGGTTTCCGTTCCAAAAATTTGATGTTCATGCCGAAGGTTTGGCCCAGTCTTATCTTGCCTACGACAACGACTATTTCTATTTTGCCGCAAAAGTAGCCGATAAAACCCCAAACAAAGGAACTCTTCGGTTCGAGACATTAAACGATGATCAGTTCTTCTATCCTGACACGGCTTACATGCAAAGTATCTATGCTATGCATTCGGTAGAGACAATTCGTCCGGAAGAGGCTGGAAACAAAAGTGCATTACAACATCCTGATAAAGACACTCGTATTCTTAATTACATCGAAAATACGACAACAACCCAATCGATAGGAATTGATTTGGATTTGCCTACAGATAAAATGACTCGTGCAGCACTGTATTTCCCAGCAATAAGTCAGAATGGAGTTTCAATCACTATTTACGACCAAACTACCGGAAAAGAAATTATTACCGATAAAATTGATAATCTTTGGAATGGAGTTTATTTTAACGTTAACTTATCTGGGAAAATAAGAATACGTTGTTCTTCTTACGGTTGGTGGTATACTGCAAAGTTAGCAGCTGTGTTTTTCGATCAAACAAATATGGATGCCAACGGAAAGTCGCAGGCTATGCTTGCAGGCAAAGACTTCGATACAGTAGGGAATTGGAAAGGGAAATACGGTGATCTGGGCTGGTTTATTGTAGGAATTCCGTCTCATCTAACCAATGATATCAGTTGCAAAACGGTGGAAGCAGATGACATCACTCCTTTGGTTTGGCCTGAAAACGTACGGAAATATACCTACCGAAAAAGACCTACATTACCCGATGGAGCAACTGGCGAATTGGCCGACAATATTCTTATCGCGTTCAACGTGCTTCCCATCGGACAAGATGGAATGGAAGCTCATAGCCGGGGCGTAATGCCCAGATATACTGGCTACAAATGCAGCGATTATGAGTATGCCTTAAATACAGTTGCTCCCGAATATGGCGGAGGATTCGAAATTTGGAGATTATTAGTTCCAGGAATGCCGCGAAAACACTTCTTCCCTCGCCAGCCTAAATCAAAATACGACGGACCGGTTAAAAACGGAAAGCTTATTACCACACGAGATGGAAATACACTGTACACCGAATGTGCAATTCCATGGAGTGAAATACCTTATGTAAAAAATGCATTGGACGAAGGGAAAAAAATAAAATTTTCGTACAGGGTAAACGATAATGGTTCTCCTGCCGCTTGCATGGAATTGGCAAAAGGAAGAAGCGTTTCAAAGAAAAACTCCCGCGCATTTCATCCCGATTGGAAAGAACATTGGGCCAATGAAGTTGAATTTAGATTCGAAAATTA
>JBBIID010000213.1:2763-5756 GCA_037446675.1 Paludibacter sp. | reverse complement strand
TGGGAGCCTCTGTTCAACATTAACACTTATTTCAACAAAGCCAGTAAAGAAGATAAAAAAGCAGGATTTCATTACGAACCGACAACTAAAAAAGCTAAGAATTCACCGGTTTCCATTTTAAAGAACACGCCAGCAGCAAATGAGCTGATTACAAACTTAGGGATAAAAATTCTGACAGAAGAGCAATTGGGAAAAGACATTTATCCCGACATGCTTATGTTGCAATACACCGTAAGAACGCCTAACGAAAAGACTTCCGCGTTGCAGTCGGCCGAAAAAGAAGACATGTATTTTCGGTTGGATAAGGATCTGCAAACTTTGTTACAAAAAGTAGATATAAATGTCGGGCTTGATAAAACGCTTATCTTTTTATTCTCAAATCAAACAGGCGTACATTCACCACGCGAATTGGGCGAAAATAAAATTCCGGCCGGATATTTCAATGCACGTCGTTCTATGGCTCTGCTCAACACTTATTTAATGGCTGTATATGGTCAGGAACGCTGGATAGAAGGCTACTATGGCAAAAACATATTTCTAAACAAAAAGAAGATTGAAGAAAAAAAGATCAACTTCAACGAAATGACTCAAAACATTTCTGCATTCATGCTCGAATTTGAAGGCATTCAATCTGCTTTTCCAACTATCCAGATTCTGAATATGGGAGCCAATTCCAACTCCGAAATGACCCGGTTGCGAAATTCAACTCATAAAAATAGCATGGGAGATATTATTTTCACATTGCTGCCCGGCTGGATTGAAGTGGACGACAAGAACAATCCTGTCGGCGAATCGAACGCCATCGTATCGTATACCCCGCTATATTTTTATGGTTGGGAAATAAAACCTCAAAAAGTTGTTTCTTCGTATCAAACTACCGACATTGCTCCCACTCTGTCGCGGATTTTAAATATCCCGATGCCAAATGCCAATATCGGAAAACCGATAGAAGAGATATTATCGAAATAACTTTTTTTGAAACGAACAAAAGATAATAAAACACATAGATAATGAAATATAATTTCGACGAAGTAATTGAACGTAAAGGCACAAATGCAGTAAAAGTAGAGCGTTGTAAAGTTTTATTTGGAACAGAAGATGTAATACCCATGTGGGTGGCCGATATGGATTTTCGCACGCCCGATTTTATTTTGGACGCTATAAAAAAACGTTTGGAGCATCCCATTTTAGGCTACACAGTTCCTCCAAAGAATTTCTACGATTTGCTCACCAAATGGATTTTCGATCATCACAATTGGGACGTAAAAAGAGAATGGGTGGGTTTTATGCCCGGCATTGTTCCCGGACTAGCATTTGCAGTTCAAAGCCTCACCAAAGTACAGGACGAAATTATTGTTCAACCACCGGTTTATTATCCTTTTTTTCACGTTATTGAAAATAACAACAGAAAACTAATTTACAATCAATTAGTTGAAAGTGACGGCATTTTCAAAATGGATTTGGCTGACTTCGAAAGCAAAATAACAGAAAATACAAAATTGTTTATTCTTTGCAATCCTCATAACCCAGGAGGCCGAGTTTGGACAAAAGAAGAATTGCAACAACTTGCGGCTATTTGCGAAAAGCATCAAATTACGGTGGTTTCCGACGAAGTGCACGCCGACATGGTTCTTCCCGGACAAACGCCACACACTCCGTTCGCAACTGTTTCCGAATGGGCAAAAGAAAACACCGTGACATTTATGGCTCCCAGCAAAGTGTTCAACATGCCCGGATTGATCAGCTCGTCTTACATTATTCCAAATACAGATCTCAGAAAACAGTTTGCAGGCTACTTGGAAGCCTCCGAAATGAACGCCGGAAATATTTTTTCGTATATTGCTACTGTTGCTTGTTACGAAGAAGGCGAAGAATGGAGAAAACAAATGCTAGAATACGTGCAGGGAAACATCGAATATTTAAAGGATTTTCTAAAAAACGAAATTCCTCAAATAATTCCTATGATTCCCGAAGCTTCATTTCTTGTGTGGCTCGATTGCAAAGCACTCAGCATGAATACCGACGAACTTCATAAGTTCTTCTCACTGGATGCCGGTCTTGGACTGAACAAGGGAACTATTTTTGGCCCCGGCGGTGAATATCATTTGCGCATGAATGTAGCTTGCCCGCGAAAAACCATGGAACAGGCTATGAAACAACTTTTAAAAGCTGTAAGCGGTAAAAAGCAAGTAGACTTCAAAGTGTTTGAAGTATAAATTATCAATTGCAAACTGTCAATTATCAATTAATTATGGACGTAAAAATCGAATCGTCGTGGAAACAGGTTCTTCAACCAGAATTTGACAAGGAGTATTTTGAGCAGTTAACTGATTTTGTCAGAAACGAATACAAGACAAAACTCACCTTTCCTCCTGCTCCACTTATTTTCAACGCTTTCGATCAATGTCCGTTCGATAAGGTCAAAGTAGTAATTATTGGTCAGGATCCCTATCATGGCATTGGACAAGCGCATGGATTGTGCTTTTCGGTAAATGATGGTATCGCTTTTCCACCTTCATTAATCAATATTTTCAAGGAAATAGAGCGCGACTTGAACATCCCAATGCCCAAAAGCGGAAATCTTATTCGTTGGGCACAACAAGGTGTGCTTTTACTCAATGCAACTCTTACCGTTCAGGCTCATTCCGCAGGCTCACATCAGGGGAAAGGCTGGGAAAAATTTACCGATGCCGTCATCCAAAAACTTGCAACAGAAAAAGAACATTTAGTCTTTATGCTATGGGGATCGTACGCGCAACAAAAAGGCACTGTTATCAACCCGTCTAAACATTTGATTTTAAAATCCGTCCATCCATCTCCCCTATCGGCTTATCGCGGTTTTATTGGCTGCGGACATTTTTCATCGGCAAACAGTTATTTAAAAGCAAACGGAATCGGGGAAATTAACTGGTAATCCCTCCATCCTTTAAAATTACAAAGAATCAAAATCTGCATTAAAAGTTCGGGACTTTCTTTTCGTGATTGAGTGAAAA
>JBBIID010000213.1:0-2753 GCA_037446675.1 Paludibacter sp. | reverse complement strand
TCCCAAAGAGAACAACGGTTTGTCATTCAACCGGATTGTTTCTTGTTTTAGCTTTCAAAATACTCCATTTTTCATAGCAATTTTCTCAAAAATTTGTATTATATTTGTATGTTTTTTTGAGCAGTCCGCTCAATGGTAAGCAGCAGAAAATTCAGAACATTAAAAAGCTAAAAACGAATAATTTATAATAAAAAATGAGCGAAGAAGAAATTGCAAAAGATACCGCCAGCGCTAATTATGGCGCAAGTAGTATTCAGGTGCTGGAAGGATTGGAAGCAGTGCGCAAAAGGCCTGCAATGTATATCGGCGACATTGGCATAAAAGGATTACATCACTTGGTATACGAGGTTGTAGATAATTCAATCGACGAAGCCATGGCCGGACATTGCGACACGATTCAGGTTTTTATCAACGAAGACAACTCAATTACAGTAATAGATAATGGACGTGGTATCCCGGTTGATTACCACGAAAAAGAAGGAAAATCGGCTTTGGAAGTTGTAATGACCGTACTTCATGCCGGTGGTAAATTCGACAAAGATAGCTACAAAGTTTCCGGTGGTTTGCACGGTGTGGGTGTTTCCTGCGTTAACGCACTTTCTACTTATGTTCGTGTGGAAGTGTCACGAAACGGAAAAGTGTATATGCAGGAATATTCTTGCGGTATTCCAAAATTTCCGGTAACCGAAATCGGAACTTCTACTTCAAACGGAACAAAAACCACTTTCTTACCTGACAACAGCATTTTCATCGAGTCAGTTTACAAATATGATGTTTTAGCGGCTCGCTTACGCGAATTAGCGTTTCTGAACGCGGGTATCACTCTGACTCTTACCGATAAACGCCAGCAAGCAGAAGATGGATCATTTCGTTCTGAAACTTTCCACTCTGAAGAAGGTCTGAAGGAATTTGTAGAATATATAGACGAATCGCGCGAAAAACTGATCGAAAACGTAATTCATATTTCGACAGAAAAAAACGGCACTCCGGTCGAAATCGCGATGACTTACAACACGTCGTACAACGAAAATATTCACTCTTACGTTAACAATATCAACACAATAGAAGGTGGAACTCACCTTGCCGGTTTCCGCCGCGGTTTAACTCGTACGCTGAAAAAATACGCTGAAGACAGCAAAATGCTTGAAAAAGTAAAAGTGGAAATCAGTGGCGATGACTTCCGCGAAGGTCTCACTGCCGTTATTTCCATAAAAGTGGCAGAACCTCAGTTTGAAGGACAAACAAAAACAAAACTCGGAAATAACGAGGTAATCGGTTCTGTTGATATGGCTGTAGGAGAAGCGCTTGGCAATTATCTGGAAGAAAATCCTAAAGCAGCTCGCATGATCGTCGAAAAAGTGATTTTAGCTGCCACAGCACGTCATGCCGCTCGCAAAGCGCGTGAAATGGTGCAACGCAAGTCACCACTTTCGGGAGGTGGACTTCCCGGAAAATTAGCCGATTGCGCCGACAAAGATCCTGAAAAATGCGAATTATTCCTTGTCGAAGGAGATTCGGCAGGTGGAACTGCAAAACAAGGTCGCAGTCGCCAATTTCAGGCGATATTACCATTACGTGGAAAGATTTTGAACGTAGAAAAAGCGATGCACCACAAAGTGCTCGAAAGTGAAGAGATACGCAATATATACACCGCTTTGGGCGTTACTATAGGTACGGAAGATGATAGCAAAGCTTTAAATCTAAAAAAACTTCGTTATCACAAGATTATAATCATGACCGATGCCGATGTGGACGGAAGCCACATTGCTACGCTGATTATGACTTTCTTCTTCCGCCACATGAAAGAGTTGATCGAACAAGGATATCTTTATATCGCTACTCCTCCACTCTATTTGTGTAAAAAAGGAAAAATTGAAGAATATTGCTGGACGGAACAACAACGTCAGGCATTTATCGAAAAATATGGTAATGGCGTGGAAGGTTCTATTCACACTCAACGTTACAAAGGTTTGGGAGAGATGAACGAAATACAGCTTTGGGAAACAACAATGAATCCCGAAAATCGTACTTTACGTCAAATCGATATTGAAAATGCAGCTTCTGCCGATCATGTTTTCTCTATGCTAATGGGTGACGATGTAGCTCCGCGTAGAGCTTTCATCGAGCAAAATGCGACTTACGCAAAGATTGATGCTTAATTTAGTGGATAGTTGATAGTTGAAAATTATTCATTGTTAACTATCAACTGTCAACTTTAAACTATAAAAATGAATATTGCCGTTTTCTGTTCTTCCAGTAATCTGATTGCCGAGAAATATAAATCGGCAGCACAGGCTTTGGGCGAATGGATTGCGGAAAGTGGAAACACTCTTGTTTACGGTGGAGCAACAGGCGGATTGATGGACTCTGTTTCGGAAGGTGCGCATAGACGAAAAGGCAACATTATTGGTGTGATACCGCAAGCGGTAATAAACATGAACCGACAAAGTCTTTTGCCAACACAGTTGTTGAAAGTAGAAACCATGAGCGAGCGCAAAGCAAAAATGAAAGAACTCTCACACATTTTTGTTGCTTTGCCTGGAAGCTATGGAACTTTGGACGAAATGCTGGATATAATTGCTTCTGGTATCGTTGGAGAACATAAGAAACCGCTGATTATTGTAAATCAAGATGGATTTTACAATTTATTTCTGAAACAAATAGATTTAATGCGAACAGAAAACTTTATTCCTCTCATTGAGAAGTATAAGCCACTCATCGCAAAAGATTTTTATCACTGTATAGAGTTACTT
>JBBIID010000212.1:4523-5771 GCA_037446675.1 Paludibacter sp. | reverse complement strand
TACTTCAAGTCTTTTTTTGAAGACGATAAACTGAAAACCCTCCCCAAAGGCTTCCCAAAAGACTTTCCGGATGCCGAACTGCTTAAACTTAAACATTATCTTGTTGAATACAACTTACCAAAAGAATTGACAGAAAAAGAAAATTTTGCTCAAGAGGTGGCTGATATAGTAAAAAATGCATACCCGTTGAACAGATTTTTGAATTATACCGTTGATGAATTGAAAGGCTAGCTCATAATTATAACTCATAACTCACATATTAAAAATGATTTTAGATTCGTTAGAAAATGCGGGATTGTACGAGAGTGTTCATCCAAGATTTAAACAGGCATTTGATTTTTTGAGAAGTAAAGATTTATCGACTCTCCCTGTAGGAAAGATCGAATTGGATGGTAAAAACCTTTTTGTCAGTGTGGTGGAGGTAGCTGGGAAAACTTCTGAAGTAGCCCGAATGGAAACTCACAATAATTATATTGACATTCAAATTCCACTGAATACAACCGAAACAATGGGTTGGATTTCCGGGAAAAACTTGAAAATGGTTACAGATGCGTACAATGCCGACAAAGATATTAGCTTTTTTGCAGATAAAGCAACGAACTTTTTGCAAGTGAATCCGTTAGAATTTGCAATATTCTTCCCCACCGATGGCCATCAGCCGGGTATTTCGGAAGGAACAATCAGAAAGATTATCGTAAAAGTTCTGGTTTAGTCCGGTTTCGTGTGTTTTTTTTTGAATAAATCTCATTTTTCAGTATATTTTAAAAATCCCTACATTACATTATGAGAGATCTTGCAATTATAAATTCAGATCCATGGTTGAAGCCTTACACAAACGCAATAGTTGGCCGTTATGAATATTTTGAATCGGTCGAGAAAAAATTAATTGGAGATAACAGTAGTTTGTCGAGTTTTGCAACAGGATATTTGTATTTCGGATTGCACAGATTGACGGATGGTTGGGTTTTTCGTGAATGGGCTCCCAATGCAACAGCTATTTTTTTGATTGGCGATTTTAATAATTGGCAACGCCATCCCGATTACCAATTGAAAAAACTTCAAAATGGCATTTGGGAAATTCGTTTGCCCGATTATGCAATGACGCACACGCAATTATACAAACTACTTGTGGAGTGGGAAGGTGGTAGCGGCGAGCGTATTCCGGCATGGTCGAGAAGAGTGGTGCAGGACTCTACTACAAAAATATTCAGTGCTCAGGTTTGGAATCCATTTCAGCCATATGTGTTT
>JBBIID010000212.1:0-4513 GCA_037446675.1 Paludibacter sp. | reverse complement strand
AGAATTTTAAACCCACGAAAGATCCGTTACTGATTTACGAATGCCATATCGGAATGTCCAGCTCTGAGGAAAAGGTTTCTACTTACGATGAGTTCCGTATAAATGTTTTGCCTCGTGTGAAAAATGCAGGCTACAATTGCATTCAAATCATGGCTATTCAGGAACATCCGTATTATGGTTCGTTTGGATATCATGTTTCCAGCTTTTTTGCAGCATCTTCGCGCTTTGGAACTCCTGATGAACTAAAACACCTGATTGATGAAGCTCACGGAATGGGCATTTCGGTGATTATGGATATTGTTCATTCTCATGCAGTGCGCAACGAAGTGGAAGGGCTCGGACGATTTGATGGAACGCCGTATCAATATTTTCACGGAGGATCGCGTCGCGAACATCCGGCTTGGGATTCTCTTTGTTTCGATTATGCTAAACCATCGGTATTGCACTTCTTGCTTTCGAATTGTAAGTTTTGGCTCGAGGAGTATAAATTTGATGGATTCCGTTTCGATGGCGTTACTTCTATGCTGTATCGGAGTCACGGTTTGGGTGAAAATTTTACAGGTTACGAATCGTATTACAACTTAAACCAGGATGGAGATGCGATTTGTTATCTTACACTCGCAAATAAGCTTATTCATGAGGTAAATCCAAACGCCATTACGATTGCCGAAGAGGTGAGCGGAATGCCCGGACTGGCTGTGAATGTAGATGCCGGAGGCATTGGGTTCGATTATCGAATGGCGATGGGGATTCCGGATTTCTGGATAAAACAAATAAAGGAAGTAAAAGATGAGGACTGGAAGGTTGGTCATATTTATTGGGAATTGACGAATCGCCGTGCCAACGAAAAAACAATTTCGTATGCCGAAAGTCACGATCAGGCTTTGGTAGGCGATAAAACAATAATTTTCCGTTTGATAGATGCCGAGATGTATTGGCACATGCAAAGGGGAGACAATACGCTTGTAGTCGATCGTGGGGTAGCTTTGCACAAGATGATTCGTCTGATTACCGCAACGACCATGAATGGCGGGTATCTTAATTTTATGGGAAATGAATTCGGTCATCCTGAATGGATTGATTTTCCGCGCGAAGGAAACGGTTGGTCGTACAAATATGCACGTCGTCAGTGGGAATTGGTTGATAATGAAAAGTATTTATATCACGCGCTAGGCGAATTCGATAAAGCTATGATTGCCATGATTAATGCTGTTCCTGAATTTAGTGAAACTGAAATACAGCAGCTTTGGGATAAAGAAGGTGATCAGGTGGTGGCTTACCAACGTGGCGATTATGTTTTTGTCTTCAATTTTAATGGTGCGAAGTCGTTTACCGATTATGGAATTCTAGCTGAAAAAGGGGAGTATCAAATTGTGCTTAATACCGATAATGCTGCTTTTGGAGGATTCAATCTGGTTGATGAAACTGTTGTTCATAGTACAATGCCCGATCCGAAACAAGAGTCTGGCAAGGAATGGTTGAAACTATACATTCCGGCACGCACGGCTTTTGTGTTGAAGGCAATACGCTAAAAAGATATAACATGCAAAAATAATGGGAGGATGTCAATACCGACATCCTCCCATTATTTTTTTTAGTCTTATCGTTTCTAATTTTGCTGTTGCGATTGAGTAAATAAAAAAGAAGGAACGTTTTGCAAATATTCCTTCCTTTAAAACTTATGGATTCAATCTTAATTAACAGCTGCAGTCAATTCTGCTCCGGCTTTGAATTTTGCAACTTTTTTAGCTGCAATAGTGATTGTTTGTTTTGTGGCGGGATTGATACCGGAACGAGCTGAGCGATCGGCAACAGAAAAAGTTCCGAAACCAACTAAACTAACTTTATCACCAGATACAAGAGCGTTGGATACGCTTTTTACAACCGCGTCGAGAGCCTTTTTTGCATCAACTTTACTGAGACCTGCTTCAGCTGCGATGGCACTAATTAATTCTGCTTTGTTCATAAGATTTTTGATTTTTTATTAGAAACAATAAACATAACTTTTTTTGATAATGCAAATGTAATAGATTGATTATAATATACAAACAAATAATTTAAAAAAAAACTGTTTTTTTTTTACATATTTTCAAAAAATATGCTGGAAAACATGTTTTTTGTGAATGTTTTCGCTTCTATTTTAGCTGTAATGTGCATTCAATCGGCATTTTAGCTCTTTTTAATCAATCAAAAAAGAATTAAAAAAACAGAAATAACCCGTTTAAACTGGAAATGGTTAATATATTGAGTTTTTTTTGATTAATTTCGCAACAAATATAAATAGATATAAACCAGAAATAATGAATAACTATAGACCTTCATTTTTGAATTCTATACCTCCTGTTGTAAAGAATCTGATCGCAATAAACATCATTCTTTGGCTTGCCACTCTTGCTTCTCCCGCCATTTTTCGTCGCTGGGGGCTGGAAGTAGACCTTAACGATATTCTCGGAATGCACTATTGGGCGGCTTCAAAGTTTAATCCGGCTCAGTTTCTTACTTATATATTCATGCACGGAAGTTTCAATCATATATTTTTCAATATGTTTGCGCTTTACATGTTTGGTGGTGTGTTGGAACAAATGTGGGGTACAAAGCGATTTTTAATCTACTATCTGGCAACAGGAGTTGGAGCCGGACTGGTTCAGCAGATTTTCTGGACAGTGGAATATCATTCTCTCATTTCTGCAATGAGCGACGCAATATCGTCTAACTCGGGTGAAGCGCTTGTCCCTTTCCAGGATGTGTTGGGACGTTTCTTCAGGATGAGCGATGTGCGACTTTTTGATGCACCGGCCCTTATCCAACTAAAAGATATGTTTTTAAATGCGCCGGTAACTATCGGTGCTTCCGGTGCGGTGTTCGGACTTTTGCTGGCGTTTGGGTGGTTATTCCCCGAAGCAAAATTGATGATTTATTTTGTGATTCCGATGAAAGCCCGTTTGTTTGTTTTGCTTTACGGGGTTGCAGAATTGTTTTTCGGAGTTGCACAATTTTCCGGCGATAGCGTAGCGCATTTTGCTCATTTGGGCGGTATGTTGTTTGGCGCATTGCTGATTTTGTATTGGAAGAAAAAACATAAACTTTACTAAAACTATTTTTCGAAAATGAGTAGTGTGTTTGATAATATTAAGCAAACGTTTAAGCAGGGAAATGCTCTTATCCGGCTTATTTACATAAATGTAGCGTTATTCGTGGTTGTGAAGCTGATATTTATCGTTTTGCAGCTTTTTAATAATTCGGGTAGTTTTCTTCTTTCATATTTAGCTATGCCGGCTGAGCCTGTTCAATTGTTGCATAGGTTCTGGACTCCGATAACCTACATGTTTCTTCACGAAGGCATATTTCATATTTTGTTTAATATGCTGACACTTTTTTGGTTTGGAAAATTGTTTCTGCTCTTTTTTAGTGAAAAACAATTGGTGGGGTTGTATGTCTCAGGTGGTTTGGTTGCGGCTTTGTTTTATGCGCTGGCGTTTAATCTCTTTCCGTACTACTCGGAAGTCCTTCCATACAGCATTTTATTGGGTGCATCCGGTTCGATAATGGCCATTATTGTGGCAGCGGCAGTTCGTTCTCCCAACATGGAAATGCAGTTGATGTTCTTAGGAAGCGTGAAGCTGAAATACATCGCCATTGTGGCAATATTAACCAGCTTCTTCGGACTCACATCGAAGAATGGAGGCGGCGAATTAGCCCATTTAGGCGGTGCTTTGGCGGGTTATTTATTTGTTGTATCTTTGCGTCTGGGGACAGATATTACAAAGGGACTAAATAAGATTTTAGATGTTATTACAGACTTGTTTAAGCCTAGGAAACTGAAAGTTAAGCAAAATCCGAATCGACCAAACAGACCCATGAGCGATGCCGAATACAACGTAAACAAAGCTCGCAAAAATGCTGAAATTGATCGTATTCTCGACAAAATAAAAACATCGGGTTACCAAAGTCTTTCTGCCGAAGAAAAAAAACAATTATTTGATCAGGGAAATAAAAAATAATTCATAATTTTACGAATGTAAAATTGGGCACAGGTTGATTCATGTTTGGCAAAACAATAATAAAATGGATAATGCTTGCTTCGAATATCGTTGCAGCATTTTTTATGATTATGACTTTGGCAGGAACGGTTATCAATCCTGACAAATTGTTTTTTTCTGCCTATTTTGCCTTGTTTTTTCCTTTCACAGTTCTAGTTAATATCGGGTTTGTGGTTTTCTGGATGTTAAGTCGCAAATGGTTTTTTCTTATCTCGTTGGCTCTTCTGTTATTTGCTTCGTCCGAAATAAGCGATGTCTTTCCGGTTCATTTTGGCAAAACGGATGATGTTAAACCGGAAAAATCGTTTTCGTTGCTTACATACAACACTATGGGGCTTGGCAAACTGGTAAAACACACCGAAAAACATCCGAACAAAGTAATACAGTACATTCTTGAGCAAAACGCCGACATAGTTTGTTTGCAGGAATATTCGATAAGCGATTTGGAAGAACATATGACAACAAAAGACGTA
>JBBIID010000211.1:3874-5784 GCA_037446675.1 Paludibacter sp. | reverse complement strand
ATAAAGCATAGAAGCAGTTATTGGCCGTATCAACCACAATGGAATTTGAAACAACAAAATTTTCCTCGGGAGCCTCCAACGTCCACAGTTTTTTAGAAGTCATGGACTTGACATCGATTTCAAAGGCATCATAATAATGCTGAGGAGATATTTCCTGATTCCCGGTTTTACTTCCATACCCACCAAACAACAGTAATTTATCATCGGCAATCTTACCTAAGCCACTCAAATATCGCGGTTCGATTGTATCTCCTTTGAAAGACTTTTTTGTCCACAATTCTTTATCTATATCGTAAACAAAAGTTCCCTCCTTGTATTTGTGATGACCATAACCACCAATCACATACAATTTTTTATTTTCTTTCGACAAGTATTTGTTATGATGCCAATAATCGGAAAAATGGTTGTGAGCGGTTGTATATCCCCAGGCACCTTTTACTGAATCAAAAGACGTAAACTCTCGCCCATCTTCTTCTTTCACCAAATTATAAACATAATATGATGAATCAGAAGAATTATAAAGCATCTGATTGGCATAGCGTGGATACGAAAATCCGTTTGTGACAACTTGTTTCCGTAACTGTCTATCGGACAAAGAATAAGTATAAAAATAATTTTGATCGGCTATAGCAACTACATTGTGATCCTGATTAAAGGCGATATAAGGATACCTCTCACAAGTAAATGTAATTTCTTTGTTCCATGTAGTATTGCTTGTAAGTACCCAATTCGGATTCTCGCATTGGGCAAATTGATGCTCTACCTCGTCGTAAACACCATCAGGAACATATTTTGCTAGTTTCCAAAAGTATAACGGATTCCCGGACAGATTATCGATTTTAAGATTTTTGATTGTCATCGTCGGGACATCGACTGCCTGAGTTTTAGGATAATTGTTTTTTCCAAACACAATATCCACCTTCTTAAAATCGCGAAGTCCGTGTAAGTTTTTCCATTCTTTTACGGTATTGCCAATTTTAAATTTCAACTTTTCATTGTCAACATCGATATCGACTTTAATTTTAACCCATTCTTCCAATTTGAGGTTAATATCAGGCAGCAAACTGCTAAAAACTATATCATTAATCGTTGAAGAAAATGAAACGTTCTTTTCGCCGAACACAAAATCGATTGTCCGTTCTTTTTCGTCGCAAATTCTAAAAACATATCCGTAAGAATGAATTTCATTAAAATCAAACTTGACATCAAAACTCATGCTGAAACCATTTGGGAAAGTGAGGTGACCTTTCGGCGAAAGATCCAACCCTGTACGCATTTCGGGCTCATAGTTATATCCGTTAAATTTTAATCCATACTGAGGAGCTTGGGCAAAAATAAACGATATAGCCAGACATTGAAAAGTGCAAAGTAATGTGATTTTTTCTTTTAACAACTTTATCATATTTGTGTTTTTCCTTCGGTCAAACTTTACTTGACGTTTTGTTTAGTATCAAATTTCAAACAAAATTATTGTTTTAATTTGAATTGACACATATTAGATAACCATTTAATAGCCCTTCTTGTAATTTTTAATGGAAATTAATTTATTAAAAATTTTAGTTTTATTAAACAATTAATTTAGTGTATATTTATTTAAGTAAAAATAGTATCAAACTGAATAAAAGGCGCTTCATAAACGGAGAAGCTTTATTAGCAATTTTTTATTGCCATATTTATATTTTAAAGTAGATATTATTCAATAAGCTTTAAATTTTAATTAAACATATAGGGTCATTTCATAAAATTGCATCTTAATTAAAAAGGAATTTGACTTAACAAAAAACTACCCCTCTGTTGTTTTTTCATAAACAACAGAGGGGATTTTCAAAGATTCATAAATCCTTTATAAATAACATTTTAAACACAACAGATCATTCTAAAACGATTTTTATTGCAAATGTGTTTTTTTC
>JBBIID010000211.1:0-3808 GCA_037446675.1 Paludibacter sp. | reverse complement strand
AAAAATCAGACTTCCCTGCATATTTATAAACTCGACTTTCATTATTCTGCTATCGTTATTTGTTGAAATTCCGATCTCATTATTCAAAACACTTATTGTAATATTCGAATCTGTTTTCTGAGTTTTGATTCCGGTGTTTGCTGCTTCGTATGTCAATCCGTACATTACATTATCCATGTAAACCGAACCTTCTTCGCTATCTACAACACTAAACTGCATTGCAGTAACATTTGACAGAATACTGTTCACATCGGTCACCACATTATTCGTCGCATCTTTCAATGATCTTAAATTGAAAACAAGTGTTTCAAAATCCGATGATGCACTAATGCCTGCCGCAGTTACTTTATCATTTTCTCTTCCAGCAACTATAGCTTTATATTTTTGTCCGGAAGCCGTTTTAAGTAATAATTCTACCGATTTATTACGATTATCCGCATTCTTAACATCAATTGCAAGCACATTGAAGTTTTGAAGCTGGCTCACCATAGTTTTATTTGCAAGTATCGGTCCAACTCCAACGCTTCCTTCGGTGTTTGCCTGATAATCTAATTTTAATGAAGCTTTTCCTTCAGATTTAACATCCTGATCGTAGCTTAGCGTTACATTCGTGCTTCCATCAACAGTTGCTTTAGCCCATGCAGCCATTGAGCCAACAAGTCCGGCTCCATCAATACCCCAAATATTTCCATCGGCAGCTGCCCAATCCTGAGGATTGAAGTATTTCCAGTTTCCTTTCATTCTGTTCGATCTGAAAGGCGCTGCAGATATTTCTACAGAGTTTGTCAAATTTGCAGCAGTATTGTATGTTGCATAAGCATAAGTTACCTGTTTTGGTTCTGTCAGGTAATCGCTCCAAACCTCAACCTCATCGTCCGAAATGATTCTCGCATTTGCATTTACAAAAACACTGTCGCTTCCACAAATAGCAAATCCGTGAATATCATCAAGCCCATTGGTACTCTTCAGTCCCTCACCAACATGATCGAATTTCACAACCAATTTATTACCGGAAACTCTCAAACTATTAAACACTGGGGCTGTGTATTCTCCCGAATGATTATAAACCAAGTTCATCACTGAAGTTGCAAATCTCTTTCCAACAGGAGTTTTATTTATTGGGTGGATAGGGTCAGTTCCATAAGTCAGATCTAAATCGTACAACGGAAGCATTGCCATTTTTTTATCTTTATTAAGCTCCCAAGCATCATACATGTTTTCAGCTAAAGAAGCTAAAGATTGTGGATTGCCAAGGTCAGTTGACCAAGGGCAAACCTGCGAAAATACAAATGGCATTTGTCCAGCTTCAAATCCGAATAATCGTTCGTAAGCAACTTTCAGTTTATTCAATTCAGTTCCATACAATTCAGGACGAGTACTATTACTTTCACCCTGATACCAAATGGTTCCTTTAATGTTATATCCACTTAATGGTGCAATTTTTTGATTATAAAGAACCGTCATTGTGCTGCTAGCATCCACCCACCATGTTTCATCAAAATACAAACCTCGTTTATCCAACTCATCCACAAAAGCCTGATCGCTATCCACATCTTCGCGCGGAAGCCATGCCTCAATCACCGAACCTCCAACAGCAGTATTTAAAATGCCTACAGGGATATTTAATCTAGCTTGCAATTCCACAGCCATGCTATAAGCTACTGCCGAGAGTTTGCCAACCTGTGATCCATTGTCGCCAACTCCCCAAAATGCCCCTTGTATATCAGTCAAAGGATAATAAGGTTGTTTTCCATCACCCGAAGCCGGATAAGTTGGTTCAAGATACATGCGAATGTTATTATTATTTGCGTTGTTCATCAATGTCGTTCCATCTATAGTTCCGGAAACCGACAATGCCATATTCGATTGACCTGAAGACAACCAAACTTCCCCGATCAAAATATCGTTAATTGTTTGGATTACTCCAGTGGACTCCGAGATAACTAGCTTATAATGATCATAACTAGCTGCAAGGGCAGGGAAAGTTACAGACCATTTTCGATCAGTACCTGTAGTTACGGTGCTGGTTTCAATTTTTTCATCATTTTTAAACAAATCAATGGTAATTGATTTTCCTGGAACTGCTAATCCCCAAACGTTAATTGGTTTATTTTGTTGGAACATCATGTGATCCCCAAAAAATGTAGGTAATTTTGTTTGGTTCGTAAGATCTACAATCTGAACATTATTAACCGTTATATCTAAGTTACCTGCAAAATCAGAAGGAACATGCACTGCATAAAGACGCATATATTTAATGTTACTTAAATCAATGCCTCCCCCTGTTGAGCCACCGTTAGAAAAAGGAATGAAGTAAGTATGTTTACCCGGTTTCCAATCTACGCTGTTAATACCCCACGTCATCTCGTTCACATCAGGACCAGTGCTACTGGTAAGCTCAATCTGTCCTGCAACTCTACCTAGCACAGATAAATCACCTGCATTTCGTTCGGTAATATCAGCATCAAGTTTTAAATAAAGTTGTTTGGGGTTGTGCAAAGCCGCATTTACTGGATCAAATGCTTTTCCGATAGATGGCTCGTTTCCGACAGACACCTGCGATTGCATGGTATAAGGGATATTTGCTACTAAATAGGTTGTATCGTAAACCATTGGAGGTACAACAACAGGATCTACCAATTCTGATTTATCCACTAACTGGATATTTTCCAAACGAAAACGATAGTTATCAGGCAAGTGAGGAATATGCGCCAGGCAGAAACGGAAATATTTCAACGGACTTGCTAAATCAAATGCACTTCCTTTGTTTCCTGTTGGCAATTCAAGATATAAATCATTATCTCCAATATGAAGATTTAAATCTTTGATTTTCCATGAAATATATGTATTCGACAAATTAATATCATTCGCAATTTCAATTTGGCCAAATTCCGCCTGTTGAATAACAGACAAGTTAGTTGGATTATCAAAATTTTTAATTGAAACGCGCATCTTTAAAACCAAGTTACTAAATTGAGAACCCGAAGCATTGATATTGAGTGTTCTTTCATAGTACTGATAACCGTAATATCCCGATCCATCCGGGCCAAACCGATTTGCTTGCGCTTTAGCAGCAATTGTAGAAACTATTTTTTCAATTTTTTCCTGACCATAAGCTGACACAAGAACAATCGAAAAAAACAAAAGTAAAGTAAATTTAATTTTTTTCATGGATGAAACTTAATTTGTGAATGGAACAACATTTAAGAAAAACTCCGCAAAAGTAAAGGTCATCCTTTAGCAAGATTATTAATATTTCATTAATTAAGTAGGTTGTATCTAAGAATTAAGGCAAAATGCTGAGGCAAAAAAGTTATTTCTTCCTGCAAATCAAAAGTAATACCTCTTCTGTCATCACAATGATGAAAAAAGTTAGGAAATGGCAAGATTAGAAAAGCGATGGAGATAAATAGAAAAAGAGGTTATCTGATCGAAAAAATGTTGTTATAAATATTATTTTATCTAAAAAAGATTTCGTTTCATAAAACTATATTGCCGCAAAAAGAACAAATATGGATCTGCTTTCAATCTTTGCTATTGCTCAAAATCAACTCTGTAATCGCAGCCATTTTTCCATTCGCTACACCCGTAAGCAGAATGTCCTTTCAGGATTGTGCCTTTCCCGCATTTAGGGCAAATTGTGCCTTCGGCAGGCTGTTTTGCTTTATGCAAAGCTGCGGAAAGGGTTGCTTCGCCCGGACGACGATTATCACTTTTCACATTAAAAACAATTTCTGAAATCATCGTTTTCATTTCATCTAGAAAAATTTTGGCTTCGTATTCTCCTTTTTCTATCTGGCGAAGCTTT
>JBBIID010000210.1:5438-5810 GCA_037446675.1 Paludibacter sp. | reverse complement strand
CATTCCAGCGCCTTGTGGCGCACCGTGCGGTCGGCGGCGGCGGTGATCATGATGACCGGCACCTCGCGCCCGCCCGGCATGCCGCGCAGCCGCACCACGTATTCGTGGCCATCCAGGCCCGGCATCATGTAATCCACCAGCACCAGGAGGACGTTAATTAACAATCAAGTCAGGTGACGAAGTTATAGTATTAAGACTAGTCACCTGATTACTTAAGTAAAGGAGATTATAAAATGTTTTTCAAGCAAAAATCTAATGTATTGTTCAGGAACTTTGAATCCTTTGGGTATATTACTGACAAAAGGAATTTCGGATATAAAGAAACTAATACTAACAATAACTACATCGGTGACAAAATCCTATCAGAAAGTG
>JBBIID010000210.1:0-5407 GCA_037446675.1 Paludibacter sp. | reverse complement strand
TGTATTTATGTCCGTTTTAGGAAGAGAACCACAAACCTTTGATGAGCTCGTTGATAAAATATTGATACAGTTTACTGATGTTGATATTGATACAATAAAGGACGATGCGTCTAAGTTTTTTTCTCGACTTGAACAAGATGGATTTATTGTTTCAGGTGAAACAATTCAAGAGTGTTTTGATAAGGACATTAGGTTTTCTTACAAAACATTAAAGTCTGAAATAGTACAAAAAAAATTTGTAGATAGTCTATATCCTGCTAAATCAACTCAGGATTTCCTGGAAGAATATTTTAATGGTAAACCTCAACTAACCAATTTACACATTGAAATTACAAGCCTATGCAATGAAAGATGCATTCATTGTTATATTCCACATGATTATAAAATAAGTTATATGGAATCCGATTTATTTTATAATATTATAGAGCAATGTAAAGATATGAAGTTACTCCATTTGACAATAAGTGGAGGTGAGCCGATGTTGCACAAAGACTTTACGAATTTCCTAAAAAAATGCAATGAATTAAATTTCTCTGTAAATGTGCTTAGTAACCTTACGTTACTAAACGATGAAATTGTCAAAGAACTGAAGGCTAATCCTCTTTTAGGTGTTCAGGTTTCCATATACTCAATGGATCCTAATATTCACGATGAAATAACGCAGATGAAGGGTAGTCTTGAAAAAACAAAAAATGCAATTCTAAAACTAATTGAAAACGATATTCCTTTGCAAATAAGTTGTCCAATCATGAAACAGAATAAAAACTGTTATGAGGATGTTATAAATTGGGCGAAAAAATATAAAATTCAGGCTAGTAACGACTATGGTATAATAGCTAGATATAATCATTCAACACAAAATCTTAATTGCCGATTATCAATAAATGAAATAAAGGAGGTTATTAATGATCAAATTGCAAATGATACTAAGTATATTGAGCAAATTGAAATTGAAGCCGAGAAGAAAAAAAATATGACATTAAACGATCCGATTTGTAGTGTTTGTCAATCTTCTATATGCATTACAGACAACGGAAATATATATCCATGTGCCGGTTGGCAAGATTATGTGGTTGGTAATATAAAAGAGACTTCTCTGAATGACATTTGGGATAATTCCGTAAAAATACAGTATTTAAGGAATCTACAAAAAAAAGATTTTCCAAAGTGTATTCAATGTCCTGATAAAGAATTTTGTACTATGTGTATGGTTAGAAATGCCAATGAAAATCCTCAGGGAGATCCGTTAATAGTGAATGAGTTTTTTTGTGATATTGCAAAACTCAATAGGGAAATACTATTGGAAAGGAAAGAATAGATTGTGAATTTATAAAGATAAAAATTCTATCGACGAAAATATTTAATCTTCAATCTTGCATAATTATGGAAGAAAACACGAATGATCTTATATCAAGATTGAAAAATCTTTTTGATCAGAAAAAGTTTGATGAAATAATAGCATCGCTTACAGATGAAATGCTGAGTAATATGGAGGCTATACAAAGAGATGTGGCTACCGATCTATATGTTCGAAAAGGAACAGCACTCTATAATAAACAAGAATATGATGACGCAATTATGTATTATAAACAAGCGATGCGCATAAATTCGAAATATGAACTTGCGTACTATAACAGAGGACTTGCAAATATTGCCAAAGGGGAATATCTAATTGCGATAAAAGATTTTGATACAGTCATTAAGCTCAATTTAAATTATGTAGAGGCTTATATTAGTAGGGGGTCTATTAGGAGATTTTTGGATGAGTATGACCTTTCTATTGCCGATTTCAATGAAGCTATAAAAAGAGATTCAGAGAATGCAAATGCATACTATAATAGAGGTTTAACTTATTATAATAAAGCTTTAAAGGGGAAAGAGATAAATATTGATCTAATAAAAGATAGCAAAAAAGATTTTGAAAAACACATTAAACTTAATACTGATGAGAAAGATAATGGTGCTAAGTATGCTAAGCTGTATATAGAAGAGCTTAAAGTAGTAATTGAAGATCCAAACTTATGGTCTATCAAACAGCTGATAAACACAATTAAAAACCTATTATGGATTAGAGATGAAAATTGTATTACGCATTACACTAGTTTATCTGTACTTAAGGACTTAATATTTGACAATAGTAAATTCAGAATATCCGAAGGAAACTTTATGAACGACCCCTCTGAAGGGGATGAATTCTTTGATTTTTTAGAGTATAAACATGATACTTTTCAGAAAGATAATCTTTCAACAGAAAGCATTTCGCCCAAACCATTTATTGGTAGTTTTGTTACTAATGATAAGTGTAATAACCTAAACATGTGGAGATTTTATGGAAAAGAAAAGGGAGAAGAGGCTAAAGGATGTGCCATTACTCTGCATAAACAGAAATTTATTGATGATATTAATGACTCATTATCAAATGAAAAAAATAAAGAAGCTCGTATGGACGATGAAAGTAATATAAACTTTTATAGAGTGGTTTATGTGACACATAATGAGGACATTAAGTTTTATGTTCCAGGTTCAAATAAGAGTGAAGAATTGGAGAAATTGATGAATGAACTTAAGACGAAAGTTGAGCCATACAAGAAATATGAATCACAGAAAGGAGAAAACAAAGTATTTTTAGAAAAGTACCTTAACAGTATTGCTTTTTTGTTCAAAAACGATGCTTACAAAAACGAAGATGAAGTGCGACTAGTAATGAATGGAGTAGAGTTCGATAAGAAATATAATATGGGCGTGAGCTCACCTAGGGTATATATAGAGCTTGTTCCAATAAAAGATATTGTGTCACAAATCATTCTGGGGCCTAAAGTGGATAAGGGAAGTGAGTGGATGTCAGCCTTTTACTACAGATACGAAAATAGTGCGCCGGAAATTAAGTTTTCGCACCTACCTTATAAATAATTTATTCAGTCATTCATGAGAATACCTCGCGTTGGCACACTTTTGTAATGTGTGTCAATAGAAAGTTATTAGAAACAGCAGTAAGGCTTCGCCTGATAATTCATTACGGACAGCTCCGCTAGAACTAATCCCCGGCAGGCAAAAATCCTCGCCCCTCGTACCTCTGGGCTTGCACAGTCTTTTTGCCTGCCTCCGCACAATCAACCCTGCTGTTGTTTTTTTCTGTCACACTTTTTGCAGTACCCCCTTTCCAAGGGGGCAGGGGGTTGCAAAAAAGACGTTTGCACTCCAACCGCCACCACCGTGCTGCACTTGCGCCATAAAAAAACAACTCAAAGCTATTATACATAACAAGTAGTTATATTCGATCCCCACCTTACGGCGAAACAACAGGGATAAATATAACCTAATTATGTATAATAGCCGCACAGAATCAACGCTTTAGCCCGCTTTGCTGCCCGAAGTCCTCAAGATCTCCCCACCACCCAACAGTTGTGCAGAAAATAAAAAAATATATAGAGTTGATTTATCCATGTGCTTGCAGTATATGATTTCCATTTTCGCTCCATTCCGTTCCAGGAGCTGCATTCGTTCCTCACGCTGACCCCTGATACTTCATTTCACTTTCATTCCAATCATACACTTCAGCACCCCGCGGCTTCGGTAGTTTCCTTCCTTTCCATTCCGCAAGCTTCATTCAAGTAGTCAGTCACTACCCAAGCCCCTTTCCAACGCTATCCCAATGGTATGTTTTTATTTCTGCGACGAGTTATCCCCGGTAATCGCCTAAAGGCAGAGTGGAAAATAATTACACCTAACCGGTGCGTTGTTCAGACTACGCCAACCCGAAAGTAAAGCCCCGAAAACCACTTGTAGTTTTCATTGAAGATATGTTTCTGATAGCAATGAAAACTGCAAAAGGTTTTCAAAATATGGGGACAGCTGTCAAGCTCCTTTCAGCAGCTTGTAAATTATTTGGCACTTCGTGCATTTCCTCATTTTCCCCACCACCCATTAGTTGTGCAGAAAAATAAAAACATTCCGGGTTGAATTTTCAATGTGCTTGCAGTCAGTGCATTCATTCCAGCTCATTACATTCCAGGAACTACGTTCGTTCCTCACTCCAAACCCTTACATTTCATTCCACTTTCATTTCATGCACACACCTCAGCACCCCACAGCTTAGGTAGTCTCCTTCCTTTCCATTCTGCAAGCTCCATTCATCCAGTCAGTCACTACCCAAGCTCTTTTCTCAAGCATTTCCAACTGTATGTTTTCATTTTCTGTAGCGAGTTTACCCCATTAAAACAATGATCAGAATTATATCTAGCGTAAAATCCAATTAAGGCAATGGGCGATTCCAATGTGACTCTTGTTCTATTGTATCTGAATCTTCCGGAATGATGAGAAATTTTTTTTGAATAAGTGGAATTGGATTAACATAGGCTGTAACAGAATCTACTGTCTCATCAATAATCCAATCTTCATTAGCTCTGGTATATGATTGAAAAAAATGGAAATATACCCAACGTAAGTTACTACTTCGTGTATCAATTTGCCTTAAAGTTCTTTTGATTTTATTTGCTCTTTCTTTTTCCACTTCAGGCCCATCAAATGTTTCCATTCCTATATGAATAATACCTTTAATATCTGAGCTAAATTGCTTTATAGCATCATTTATCTGATTCTTTACATCTCTAGCCTTTGCTTTAATAGCAGCTTCAGCGTCGCAATAACATTGAACTCCATATGCGTTAAAAACATCTGAAATGTACATATTATTAGCTTCGCCTTCTCCAACTAAGAAAAAACTCCCCATAACTCCTGAAGTAAAACCAGAATTATCGACAGCTTTATTTGCAATCAATTCAATTAGTTGAGGTGAATTATTTTTCAAATAATATTTTTCAAGGTATTTTTGAATTGCTTTAATATCAATAAAGGACACATCTATATCAACCTCATTATTTGAGATTAGTTTTCCTGCATTTTGTACCTTTGGAATTAAATCTTCAATTAAGTTCTTTAAATAAGTATCAGGTAGCGATACCAATTCTACATGAAAATTAATATCAAGCAGGATATTATGTTGTACTAGCAGTTTACTTATATGTGAAATCATTATTTGTCTTTTTGCTGTTTCTGCATAGGCATAGGTAGCAGTTTTCTTTTGTCGCTTACATTCTACTTGCCATATTTCCCCATCTTTTGACACCTGAAAATCTGGCGTTTTAGTACCTTTCCCCTCTTCTAAAACTTTCACATCCCAGCCATTTCTAACCCACAATAAAGCTGTCAATACCTCGAATAAAATAGCATCTGCCTCTGAAGCTCTCTTACTTAACAAATCTCTAATCTTTTTGTTAATTCCACCAATGTTTTTGATTAGTTCTAAATTCATACCAATACGCTTGAAAATAGGCATAATACGAGCTCCTTGGAAATAATCGTATCTGTATGGTTCATTAATGAGTGTATATATTAAATATAAATACCA
>JBBIID010000209.1:753-5813 GCA_037446675.1 Paludibacter sp. | reverse complement strand
TGGATTGCAACATTAGGTTATGATAAACAGCTGACTGATAATTTCCGTGCACGTCTGACTGGTTCGGTTTATTATACAGTTGGTGCAGGCTCAAACACTTTATTCGGTGGCGACCGCACAGGTTCAAATTATTCTGCTGTAATGTATAATGCAGCTCCTGGAACCAGCACAGCATTCAACGGACGTTTTAACCCGGGTATCAAAGACAGAGTAACTGCCCTTATGGGAAACTTATTCTTAAAATATAATATTACTGATAAGCTTTCTGTTGAATCATTCTCAACGTTAGAATCCGTTACAGGAGGTAATGCTAATGAGGCTACTGACAGAGGTGCAAGCCAATTCGCTACAGATTTGATCTTCCGCTTCGGTTCAAAAGAAAACTTCTTCCTTGGTGCTCGTTATAATGATATGAATGCTGATGTAAATGCATCAACAGCTGTTGCAGCTACCCTGCAAGATGCAATGCCTGCTTACAAAATCAACATTAACAGATTTGCCGTTTCGGCAGGTTGGTATGTAACTAAAAACATTATGGCTAAAGTTGAATATGTAAACCAAACTTACAACAACGTTCCTAATGTTAATTACATCTACAACGGTGCAGAATTCCACGGGTTAAGTGCTGAGGCAGTACTTGCATTCTGACAATTAAGAATTTAACCTATAAAATAAAAGCCGATAAGACAATATCTTATCGGCTTTTTTGTTTATTTTTGTACCCCCATTCAATAGCGCGTAATGAAAAAAGTTCTTCTCATAATTTCTTTTGTTTTAGGCGGTTGGAATCTATATTCGCAAACCAGCCTAGCTGTGGATTTGCAAAAAAACAGTTGGATTGCGATTTATGGGACTACAAACATACTATCGTTTAAATTATTACATAGCGGAGATAAAATTGCGGATAAAACGATTAATATAACTGCGACTCAAAATCATAATCGCATTTATTTGAGTCAGAATCAACTCTCGCTAAAAATAAATAATTTCCATTCGGACAACAAAATGGCTTTGCGCGACTTCCAAAAACTTATGAAGTCCGAAACATATCCCACGCTTGATATTCAGCTAAACTATATTGAAACAGCACCCGGTGTAGAGAAAGAGACAAATGCAAAGGGGAATGTAATTGTCAACATAACCATCACCGGAGTCACAAAACCGTACAGCATTCCCGTAAGTTCGATCCGCCATGGTGATTACGTTTCGGTAGATGGCACGAAGAAAATTAGTATTCGCGATTTTGGGCTAGAACCACCAGAAGAAATGCTCGGATTAATCAAAGTGAGCGAATGGATCTCAATTCAATTTCATTTTGTATGCAAGTTCACTATTGAAAAAGACAATACTTCTTTAAGTGCAAAGAAAGGATAGTCTGGAAAAGCCAAACTACTATTCCTTTTTATCCAATTGTTTTTGAATTTTTTTGATGGCGGATTCTATTGATTTTTCGGGTTCAATCACATTGTACTCGCCCCAAAACGCAGCATCGGAAAATCCGGACGCTTCATCTCCAATAATCACAGAAGGGCGCAAACGTTCTTTATTGGGAATTTGAGAATCGATGGTTTTTTTCCAGTCAGTCACAGCCATTTCGACAGTAGAAAAATAGTTTGTATTAAATAGTTTCTTTTTCCAATTTATCTTCAGTCCAAACTCAATTCGACTGTACCCATAATACCACTTGCCATCTTTTTCTATGTAATCAATTCTATAATTTGCCTCTGTTGGATATGCTGTTGCATTAAACGGCTTTTTAATTATAAACAACTTCGAAGCTTCTTTTTTATCTGTGATATTGAGTTTAAAAACCGCACTCTTGAGAGCTAAATTTTGCGCATCGATGTATAGTTTCCCATAATAAAGTGGTTCCTTCTTTTCCGAACGTTGTTTAAAATCTACAATGTAAATCAACCTGTTATCCATGTGTACCGAACGATCAAAACTAAATTCGTAAAAATCAAACATATTGTCGGTAAAAATAAGATCAGGATTTTTCATCACATCGAGATAAAGCGATGTAAATGGCCCACCTTGTAATTTAAACGAAATTGTATCCAGTTTTGAATAATCGGCTTTCTTGCGCGATTTATAAAGTTTTACAATATCCCCACGAAACAAAGTTATCGGTTGCTTATTTATTTCAACAACAGCTTCCGAGAGCGACACATAAGTACGACTTTTCTTTATGGTTTCTCTATAAAATGCAGTCATTTGTGTCGGAGTATTGAAGTAGTTTTTCGCCTTGCGATCCATCACAGTGTGCATAAGTTCTGCGGCATCTTTCGAAATCACATTAATTTCCGGTAGTTCTACAGACGTGATTTCCAACTCTATTTTATGTTTACCCTCAGGAAAATCAGAAAGCTTAAGCTCTTTTGTTTTGTAACCAATAAAGCTTATAGAAATCGAAGGATCACTTATTTCTTTAGCTATTTTCAACGAGAACTCGCCTTCCGTGTTGGTTACTGTTGAGATATTCGTTCCAACTACAGAGATATGAGCAAATGGTAATGGGTATCCGGTTTTTCGATCAACAACAGTGCTTTTATACTCGGTGAAACTTTCCATTTCACTGATTTCACTGCCGGGAGAAGGAATAGAGGCTGATAACGATGCAGTAACGAAAAGCAAAAACAAAATAATATATGCTACTTTGAAGGAGCTTATTGTTTTCATAATACATTTATTTAAATGAAATGAATGGGACAAATATAATAAAAATGTTCATTCAATACATTGTTTATTATAAGATTAGAACAATTTGCGCGCTGTATTCAACCAATTACCTTACAATTAAAAATTTGCCGGTTTCCCTTTTGTTGCCTGTATAAACAGTCAGAATATAAAATCCGTTTTTTAGTCCGGCAACTGAAGCTGAACCTAAGGAAGAGAATTTGTCTGTTTGTAACATAACGCCATTCTCATTTTCGATGAAATAAGTCGCTTGTTCCGGCTTGTTGATGTGAACGGAAATTTCATCTGTTTCTGAGTCATAATGAACGCCGAAAATTTTGGGAGCTTCTGCCGGACCAACATCTAGCGACCAAAGTTCATTTTTCCGCGTTCCCCAAATAAAATCAGCTAATTCGGAATGATCTACAAATGGATTCCGATTATGCTGCAAGTCATAAACAACATTGTTCCTAACAATTTCTTTATCGCTGACAGGATCCTCAGCGTTCCATTTCAACAAAAGGCTGACGGCATAAGGTTTAAACGTAGGATAAGTATTATTATAAAGCATGCTGATTGTCCCTTTATTCTGCCATACTGAAGCATAATCTTCGTAACAAGTCACCATGTACATATAAGTTCGCGCAAAATCACCTTTATATTCATCAGCCGGCTCGAATACGATTTCGTTGCATCCCGGATAAGTACTCGGACCAACTTTTATAATCGTGTTTTTCTGAACAGCAGTCCCGTTAGCCTCTCCCAACGGGCAACTCGATTTTAACGAGTTGGCATAGGCATCCGATGGATATAAATTGTGTAAATCGCAACCGATAGGAGCAGAATTTTCCTGATCAGATAAAATTCCGAACCAACTTTTAGGCATGGAATGTTCTCTGTTTAATCCTGTCCAGCTAGTGCGCTTATAATCAGAATACATGTCCCAAAAATAGCCATTGGGATAGCCATCAACAGGAGGATGCCAGTCAGTAGAACGGAACAAAACATTCAAGCTGTTATAATCAAGTGCAGTATGCTGTTTAATAATGTTGTAGAGAGCCGTCTTCAATTGAGCCTGACTTTTGCCTTCGGCAGAGACATAATAGTTTGTCGGTTCCTGCGCCCAAATACTAGGAGCAAAAAGTAGGACAAAAAAAAGTACGAGGTGCAATCTGAAACAACGATAAGACATCATTGAACTAAATGTATTATTTTAAAAACTTTTGAGTATAAATATAATTAAGATTTTGGATTCTAAGAAAATAAATTCCATTTTGTTTTAATGGAATTTGCAGTTGAGTTCCTGAAGCTTTACCCTGATAAATGCAAACTCCCGTAAATGAAAAAACATGAACAACTTCATCTCCGTTTAAGCCATTTATGATAACACCAGCATTTGTAGAATAAATTTTCAAGCTGGGATTGTTTGTTTTACGCAGATCATCATTTAATAGCGTGAGTACCGACATATTTTCGGAACGAGGCGAAACTGCACTTTTTAATGTAGCCCGAACATTATAATAATAGATTTTATTTGTAGACAAATCGTCAACCACGATACTATTATTTGAACTGGGGACATTCTCTTTAACCAGAACTTTCTCCTGATTGCCATAAGTAGCCGAAACATCATCTATCGACAAATTTCCAGCCGCTTTGTGATAAATAATACGAAAAGCAGTAATTTGTTGAGATTCAGAAAAAGTGTAAACGGGATTTGTTTTTGACGTATTAACATAATTCACACTATCAATCTTAGTCCAGCTTCCATTGCTTAACCCATAAAGTCCAAATGATGATCCTGTAGCTGCTGATGCAAATCGATACATAAAAGTCAATTCTTTCACTGGAAGCGCATATGTTTTTGTCTGTAACCATTCTGCATTATTCTTTAATGCAACAGAAGGTACTGCATTTCCTGAACTGGTCGTTGTTGTATAATTTCCACTTGCAGTTCCTTCCCAACCATCAGGCAGCGGCTTCCCTGTAGAACCAACATTGTCAAAACTCTCCGTCTCGGTGGTATCCGCTTTTCCCGTCTGTTCGAAAACATCCAGCAAGTATCCACTCGCATAAGCTGAAACACCCCAATTTGCAGTAAACCCATGCCCTGAGATATTGCTCGCTTCCGAAACTTCGGGAGCATCCAAAGCAGCAGTCTGTAATTGCATTGTATTTACAGACGGAACATTTCCATTGGGCGTAACCGCTTCCACAGCATAGGTATATTTTGATTGCGGCACCAAGTTTTGAACTTCATGTTCGGTTGTCAATCCTGTCATGATATCTTCCAATACAATAGGTTCTCCCTGTACAAACTCCATTTGATGATTTCTCAACATTGAATAAGTATTGTTTGGAAGTTTTGTCCATTCGTTTACATT
>JBBIID010000209.1:0-715 GCA_037446675.1 Paludibacter sp. | reverse complement strand
TCTCGAAAGACTTACATTTTCGCCCCACATATCTGCTGCTCCGGCATCGGCAATTCCCACCTGATCAATAATCACTCCACCACGGGTTAATATAACTGCGTCATTCCCATTGAAATTAATTAAAGAATCCAATTTATCGGCTAATGCTATCAATCCGGCTGTAGAACAGCGGCTATTTACCAAAATATATGATGAAAAATTTGGTAGCAACCCGGAAAGATGAATTTCATTTCCGAAATCACCCGCCCCATTGGATTGCTTTTGAATACTATATTTGGATAAGTCTATCGTTCTGCCTGTTCCATTAAAAATCTCGAGCGCTTTATTCCAGCTATCTCCTTCCACATAAGCCGAAATTATCAAATCACCGGCATGATTTTCATTCTGATAAAATGTTAAGTGATAATCGGTAGCAGCCGGGTGGGAAATCCATTTCAATATTCCGCCTACAGGAGTAACCTCTTTCGGTTCTAGCGCAATAAAATCGGATGAAGCCAAAGCTTTTACGGGGATATTAATACTTTCACTCAATCCTCCGCCCTGTACAAGAATTGTGTCATGTACAAGCCCAGCAACTACAGGAGAAAACATAACAGTAATATCAACTCCATCCAACGCCTGTTGAACATTGATTGAAGTAGCCGAAATAGACAAGGTTGATGTATGCTGTTTTAATGATAGCTGTATCGGCAAATTAATATTTACTCCTTGCAGA
>JBBIID010000208.1:0-5858 GCA_037446675.1 Paludibacter sp. | reverse complement strand
TTTTCTGTAGGGGAAGTCAACCCTTTCGTTAAACGGACTGATATTTCGTCAACGCTTTTCAGATTATTGGGCGCATCTGCCGCAAGCTTGTCCGCTTTGGTGTAATCGGCACCAAAAATCAGCACTGAGTTTGTGGCTAATAAGAGTGCAAAAATGATTTTTTTCATTTTGTAAACCTTGATAATAATTTGTTTTACAAACGCCAAAAAGTAAAAAAACGTATTCCCAACCATTTAAAAAGATCGGAATACGTTTTTTCTATTTTCTCAAAGGATTTCTTTAGTCAGGAAATTCCATTAAGTAGGCTTTGATAAATGCGTCGATATCGCCATCCATAACAGCGCCCACATTTGAAGTCTGATAATTGGTGCGATGATCCTTCACACGGCGATCGTCGAACACATAACTACGAATTTGCGAACCCCACTCAATTTTCTTTTTGCCGGCTTCGACAGCCGCTGTGGCAGCACGACGTTTTTCCAGTTCCAGTTCGTACAATTGCGATTTCAGCAAGCGAATGGCATTGTCTTTATTTCCGAATTGCGAGCGGCTTTCGGTGTTTTCAATCACAATTTCGTCCATTTGGTTGGTTACAGGGTTCATAAACTTGTAGTGCAAACGAACGCCCGTTTCTACTTTGTTTACGTTCTGACCACCTGCTCCCGACGAACGGAAAGTGTCCCACGACAACATGCCGGGGTTAACTTCAATTTCAATGCTATCGTCAACCAGCGGAACTACGTACACCGATGTAAACGATGTCATACGTTTTCCCTGTGCATTGAACGGCGAAACTCTTACCAGACGGTGAACTCCGTTTTCGCTTTTCAGGTAACCGTAAGCCATATCGCCTTCAATTTGCATGGTGACGGTTTTAATTCCGGCTTCGTCACCTTCCTGAAAGTTGGTGATTTCGCATTTGTATCCCTGGCGTTCGCACCAGCGTTGGTACATGCGGAAAAGCATTTCGGCCCAGTCCTGCGCTTCGGTACCACCGGCACCCGCCACGATTTTAATCACGGCTCCCAACTGGTCTTCCTCGTGCGAAAGCATGTTTTTCATTTCGAGTTCTTCCACCTGTTCAATGGCATGTCGGTAAGCCTCGTCGACCTCTTCTTCGGTGACAGCTTCTTCTTTGTAAAAGTCGAAAGCCAGTTGCAGTTCGTCAACGGCAATTTTTACGCCCGAATAGCCTTCCACCCATTTTTTGAGCTCTTTTACTTTTTTCATTTGCACCTCGGCCGTTTTGGCATCATTCCAAAAATCGGGCGCTTGTGTGCGGAGTTCTTCTTCTTCAATCTGGATTAACTTTGTATCGATGTCAAAGATACCTCCTCAACGCGCTCTCGCGTTCCAACAGGTCTTTTAGTTGGTCTTGTGTAATCATTTTAAAATATTTAGTTGTTTAATTAATCATTTATGTTGGAAATTTTCTTCATTAAAAAATGAAGAAGAAAAAATGTCAGAAAAAGAAGCAGGGGACGAATACGGAAACAAAACCGATGGCGAATCCGGCCAAAGTTTGCAGTGGAGTGTGCGCTTTTAATTCTATGCGGGATAATGCCACAATGGCCGATGCCGTGAGTACAATTACAAATAACCAAATCGGGTTAATAGCTAAACGATAACAAACTCCGAAAATAGCACCGGACAAGCCTCCCATTCCGGCTACGTGCGCACTGATTTTCCATTTCATATTAATAAAAATAATGATGAAAATGGAGATAGCAGAGCCAATTCCCATAGCTACCAAAAACATGGGAAATTGCATGGTGCGCCACATAAACAACGCCCAAAAAACGTATGCCATGAACGAAAATAAATACGGCATGGTGCGCTCTTCGCGGTTCGAAATGAAAATATCGTGCACTTCGCCACGGCGCATAAGGAGCAAAATAGGGATAGAAGGCAGTAATCCTGTGAAAACAAAAGTTCCTATGATGGCTACGAGCCTCCAAAACATTGAAAGCGGTGAAAAAACATCCATGTTCATGAGCAATATCATGCCATAGGTTGGTACCAAAATAGGTTGAAAAATGTAAGTGATAATATTATATAATGTTTTCATCTGTTCAGTAATCTTTTTGTGAGAGATTAAATTTCTTTTCTCAATCGGGCTACCGGAATGTTGAGTTGTTCACGGTATTTTGCCACCGTACGACGGGCAATCAGATAACCTTTTGTTTTCAATACTTCGGAAAGTGCATCGTCGTTCAACGGTTTCTTTTTGTCTTCGTTGTCGATACAATCCTGAAGAATTTTCTTTATTTCACGGGTCGAAACTTCCTCGCCTGAGTCGTTGGTCATCGATTCGGAGAAAAAGTATTTCACAGGATAAATGCCAAATTCGGTTTGAATATATTTACTGTTGCTCACTCGCGAAATAGTAGAAATATCGTATCCGGTAATGTCGGCAATATCTTTCAGAATCATTGGTTTCAGGTAGGTGTCGTCACCTTCCACGAAAAAATCGTGCTGAAAATCAACGATAGCGATCATTGTCGAAAGCAAAGTTTGTTGCCGTTGCTTGATGGCATCGATAAACCAACGCGCCGAATCGATTTTTTGTTTTACAAACATCACGGCATCTTTCATTTCGCGACTGCGGTTTTCTTTGCTTCCCGCGTAATCCTGCAACATTTCGTTGTAAGTGCTGCTCACTCTCAACTCCGGAATGTTGGCGTTGTTCAGCGAAACGGAAAGTTGCCCGTCTTCGTTTTCCAGAATAAAATCGGGAACAATGGTGCTCATCGATTTTTCGAGAATGTTGCCACCCCACGCATTTCCGGGTTTGGGGTTGAGATGAACGATTTCATTCATCACATCTTTCAGCATTTCGTCGTCGATGTCCAGTCCTTTTTGTATTTTGTCGAAGTGTTTTTTCGAAAACTCTTCGAAATATTCTTTTATAAGTTCAATGGCGAATGCAACTTCTTCGCAATGTTTCTTTCGCTCCAGCTGAAGCAGCAAACATTCCTGCAAATTAGTAGCTCCCACGCCTGCCGGGTCGAGCTGGCGGACAATGTCGATAACGCGATACATTTCTTCGTCGGTAGTTTGAATTCCTGCCTGAAAAACAATGTCGTCCACCATGGCTTCGGCTGTGCGGCGCAAATAGCCTTCGTCGTCGATATTTCCAATCACATATTCGATAATCAGGCGTTCCTGATCGGAAAGTTGAAGCAACCCAACCTGATCCAGCAAAAACTCATGGAAAGTCATTCCGATAGAAAATGGAATGTCTTCGTGCTTGTCATCTTTCGATGTATTATTTGCTTTCAGTTTGTAATCGGGAATGTCATCATCGGCCATGTATTCTTCCGGGTCGAAGTCATCATTGTTACCGCCGTCATCTATGGTCAAATCTTCGAGTTCTTCCGCTTCTTTGTCCATTTCAGCGCCTTCTTCCAGTGCCGGATTTTCCTCCAACTCCTGACGGATACGCTCTTCCAACTCCAAAGTAGGCACTTCGAGCATCTTGATAACCTGAATCTGAGCAGGCGATAATTTTTGCTGTAACTTCTGTTGTAATTGTTGCTTTAACATGACTTGGAATGCCGCTTAATAAGTATCATCCGTTTTGCAAAGATAAGATTTTTTTAGCAGAAACTAAAGGCGCATAACAATTTTCATTCCAATGTAATGGCAATGCGGATTAGCTAAAATACATGAATTCAAAATCGATCTAAAGGTTTAATAGTGATTTGTTTTTTCTGTTTTTATGCCGCAGAATACAGAAACTATTTAATAAACTCTTTTTTTTAAATAATTGTTGAGATCTTTTTGAAAAAAAAGATTGATTTTCTCATTGTTAATTATTTTATTCTTAACTTTGGCTGTAAATGAATGAAAACGAGTGAGTTTTGTCTGTTTTGTCTTCCCGAATTACTGAGAGCTTGTTGGAAATGGTACGTTGAATGCAGGAAATGCGAGGGCGACATAAAGAAATGGGATGTCAATGTGGAGAAACAGGATGTCAGTGTATAGAAATGGGATGTCAGTATATAGAAATGGGATAGCAACGTACAGAAATAGAGAAGAAGCGGCTTCCCACTCATTTTCGTGATACAAAGAGATATTTTTTTAACCGTTTATATAATTCTCGTTAACAATTAAATTTTTATCTCAATGGAAACAACAACAACAGAAACAACTGAAGTTAAAACAACTTCGAGAAGCAATTATGAGACGCTCGACGAATCGATTGCCAAAATGAAACTGACCTTTGGCAACGCTATGCTGCCCGAAATTTTTACGGTAATGGAAACTGTAGGTTATACCGCCGAAAAAATTGCTGCCATCAACGCTGAACTTGCTCAACTGGAAGCGCTGGCGCAGGGTCAAATTAAGGAACGCGCTGACCAAAGCGAAGAACAGCTTAAGTTCGATGCTAAAAAGGAGGAAGTCAACAAAGTGTTTAGTACCCATCGGGCATTGGCGCGGATTCTGTTTAAAGGTGATATTCATTCGTGGGTGGCACTTCAACTCGATACTCAAAATCCGAAAGCATTTGCAACATGGATGCAGGTGGTCGCTAATTTTTACGCTCAACTTTCAGGAAATGCAGCAATGTTAGCCAAAGCACAAGCCATTGGCATTACTACCGAAACCGTAGCCGATCAAAAACAGGGTCTGGCCGATATTCAAGCGCTGAAAGAAAATCTCCGCAAGGAGACCGCCGAAGCACAGGTTGCCACTGATGCGCGCGATCGTGCATTTGATACCCTTTATCCGAAATACTCCGAATACGTGAAATATGCTAAAGTGCTGATTCCTGAAAATCAGTTGCTGGAAGCTATTGGCGTGAAAGTGAGAGCAAGGTAAAGAACTAAGAATTTCCCCTGCTGCGTGTTGTGGCGGGGGAAAGATACAACAATATCATAACAACCACAACCAACCATAAATGCGAGCTATTTTCGGTTGGGTAGATTTATGGGTTGGGAGAGTAATTCAGAAAATTAAAACTGATCTTGTGTTTATTCAAAAAAAATAATGACATGAAATTTAGAACAACTCTAATCTTTGTATTAGCTCTGACTCAAACTTTTTTGTTTTCGTGTGGAAACTCAAATAAAAAAGAGACAAACACAGAAGAGATTCTTGTCCCCATTAAAAGAGAAAAAGGAGACAATAGCCCATTGAGAATAGCTGTTCAAATAACAGGAAAAAGATCAAAAGCAATCAATGCGGTTTGGAATGCTTATCCTTTTAAGGTAAGTATATTAAATCAAACAGACACTACTTTTGGGTTTTGGCTAATGACATGTTCCCGCTTTGACTACTTTGAACTGAACACAAAAGGAATTGAATTTAATTCAGAAGAGTGTGACAGCAATTTCCCTACACTTATAGAAATTCCATCTGGAAAAGAATGCATACTTTCAGGGGAGTTTATTGTGACTCAGTTAGACTCTATAAAACAAAAAAAAGATATCAAAATAGGATTACATGTAATTGGAAAAGAATATAATCTGAACCTTGACATGTATAATAAAGACATAAAAGATACCTTAATATGGTGCAGAGAACCAATAAGCTATGATTGGTAACACAGCTCCCATGTGAGACTTTATCGCGTTGCAATTGAAATAGATGATGAAACGGTTTTGTTAGGCACAGGATAAAATCCCTTAGTAGAAAAAATCAGCTATGAGTTTACTCCCTTATTCAAAGGTTATTCTGACACAATGAAAAAAATATTAGTGTTTAAAATAAGGGAAAACAATGTAATATTGAATCTTTTCTACTAAGGGTTTTGGACAATATGTTTAAATAAAGTTTTACCCCCCTTAATAGAAGAAGAAAAGAATACGTGACCCCCTTATTAAAAAGTTTCTTCGGGACAATGAAAAAAATAT
>JBBIID010000207.1:0-5880 GCA_037446675.1 Paludibacter sp. | reverse complement strand
AACAATGGGAATTCCAAGCATCCGGCCTAATTCTTTATATTTAAGGACGATTCCTTTCTGCTCCAGTTCATCGTACATGTTCAAAGCTATAATCACTTTGATATTCATGTCTATTAATTGTGTGGTCAGGAACAAATTGCGTTCGATATTGGATGCATCAATTACATTGACTACCACATCGGGCATTTTTTCCATGATGTGCGTACGAACAAAAAGTTCTTCGGGACTATATTCGGTGATAGAATAGGTACCCGGAAGGTCGGTTACATTCAGTTTATAACCATCCTGCTTGATGGTGGCTTCTTTTGTATCAACCGTCACTCCACCATAATTTCCCACTTTCTCGTGCGAACCGGACGCATAATTAAACAATGTTGTTTTTCCACAATTCGGATTTCCAACCAAAGCGATATTGATGCTGTTTGTTTTTTCTTTGGCCGATATTTTCAAACGATCTTCGATAAGCGTTCCCTGCGAAACAGAAAGTTCAGGAAGGTCGATTTCCGATTCCGAAACAACTTCGATCAGTGCGGCTTCGCTTCTACGCAAAGATACATTGTATCCCATTATTTCGTATTCCACCGGATCTTGCAACGGTGCATGTTTAATTACCTTTACCAATTTGTTTTTTACAAATCCCATCTCGGTAATTCGTTTACGGAAAGCTCCGTGCCCCAACACCTTGGTAATTATTCCTGTTTGATTATTTGATAATTCTGATAGTCTCATAATTTCTTATTTTTTAAAACGATAAACCAACCCTCAAAGTAGCGACTAAGCAATTGTCAAGATCGCTGTAACCGCCCGAAGGATCGATTATGTATTGAATGTCGGGTTGAATAAACAGATTTGGAGAAATCTGCGCCTGATAACTCAACTCGATAGTGGTTTCATTACCCATACCCGGAACAAAACAGGAGTGAGCAACGGCCAATCCAAGAATATTAGAATTGGTTTCCCCGAACAAACCTGTTAGATTCATTCCCGCTCCTAAATAATGATGATTAGGCATTTCTTTTGAAGGTGAATATCCAAGTTGAAAAAAAACACCCAGATTTTTGTTCCCTGACTCCCAAAGTAGCTGATCGCCATAAGCATACAAGCCTAGTGTGGTGTGATTTAATGAATCAGGAAGATTTTGATCAAATATTTTTTCGATAACATGATTGTGAGTGTAAGCACCTAATTTGTATACACCCGGAAGTTGATTAATGTTAACTTGCTGTTGAAGTTCGGCAATGGCGAGAATTCCATCGCCTGTAGCAAATTGCCAGTTTAAATTGTAGGGATTATAATCGAAATCGGTAGGACTGCCATCGTAAACAGCAGCAAGCAAGGTGGTGTTTTTGAACACATTCCATTTTGCAGTGACACCCAGCGATGTAAGTGGAAAAATGGGTGCAGGAATGTTGCCCGAAACGATTGGAAGAATGCCAAATGAACTATTTAAGAATAATCCGCCGTATTCCGAAGCGGCAAATTCAACGTTTAAATCCTGTAATCCGGCTGTGAGTTCAACATTTTTGAAATTTTGTTTAATCCATAATTCCTGAATGTACGTGTGGTTTCCGGCTTCTATATTCGAAGCAACCTGCATATCTCCCAACAATTCGGCCGAAGGCATTGCTCCGTGCGTATTGGCAGCATTTACATAAACAAATGTTCCTTTCCAGAGACCTGCTTTCTCTGTATCAAAACCCGCGCGTATATTAGCCATTCCTAAATAACGAGTTCCGGTTTTTATACCGCCGCTCAGATTGTTTACAACGTCGCCAATATATGATGCTTCGAATTGAAATCCGCTGCAAATACTCGCGGTGTCCGATTGGGCATAGAGATGAGAAAAACTAAAAACACTAAATAAAACTACTAATCCTGATAATTTTCTTTTCATCATTATTTTTATTAAAAATTATGATGCAAAGGTACGGTAGCGGATTAAGTCTGAAAATCACTAAAAATAATGAAATTGAACATCTCCGTCATCAAAACAGATGACATATTCGTTCAGAACGAAGTTAAAAGTAAAGTTCAACAGTTTATCCCGATATATTTTCGAGGGTGATTAGCTTTTGAACAACAGCGTAAATGGTAAGTCCCGAAACTGATTTTATCCCGGTTTTTTGGGATATATTTTTTCGGTGAGTAATAACGGTATTGATACTGATATTTAATTTGTCGGCAATTTCTTTGTTCGCCAAGCCCGAAGCCAGTAATTTAAGCACATCCACTTCTCTTTCACTCAAAATATCCTGCGGCAAATCTTTATCAGCAGAATATTCCGACAAAAGAATTTTATCCGTTTTCGAATCGATAGATTCAGGCGTATCAGAAATTGTAATGGTAGTGTCGAACATTGCCAGCACAGAAGGATCGTGATAAGCATATACCAATCCAATCCATTTAATATCTTCGAAGCGGGTTTTCAAAGCCTGAACCCCCTTCATATTGTTTTGCAGCAGCAACGGATTCAAAACAATAGCATCACATGCTTTGATAATAAGCAATGACGACAGCTCTTCGAGCGTAGCCGCTTTAGAAATGGTATATTTCAATCCGAACTTCGAAAACACCGCAGAAAGGCCTTCCACAATGATGAAAGAGGGTTCAACAATTATTATATGCCGTGTTCTGCTCATTTTGATTTCTTTAAAAATGATTCCATCTTGCCTACCAAGGGAATTAAAATCATATCTTCTATCTGCGAATGAATATTTAAATCATATTCGAGTTCGGAAAGGCTAAACAGCAACTTTCGTCGAATGGCGCGATCGTTTTTCAACGGAAGATATTTTATCAGCAAATTTTTCAAATCGTTCAATTTCTCTTCTATATCATTATGATGCGCTTTGTAGTTGGACACAGAATAGTTTTGAGGATCGAAAACCGGATTCGAATTTGAAATCTGATTGTTGAGAGCAATTATATATGGAAAAACAATATCATTCTCATAGCTCAAATGTTCTGAAACTTCGTTAAAGTATTCTTCAAAAAATCGTCCAACCAACGCCATTTCTTTCAAATCGTTGACAGCATTCATTTGTCTGATAATTTCCTTTATGTTCGGATAAATATCTTCCAAATAATAACGATGACTGCTTTTCAGGTAATTGATGATTGTTGGAATTCCCGCAATATCGTAAACTGCTTTCGAGTCGTACTTTACGCCGTTGTATAAGTTTGCAAAAATCAAAAACAACTCCACATTTATCTCATTTTCAATGCAAATCTCTTGTACCGATTTTTCCAGCAAAGGAACATCTATACTAAAATGTTCTAACAAAAGCATAAAATAGGGATTTCCCAAAATGATATCCGAAACTTTCATGTCGGACGATATGTGGTAGGTTTTGATAGGATACATTGTTCGAATTGTTATTTTTAAGAGGTTACAAAAATAGAGAAAAACATTGAAAAAGATACAATTTGCTATAATTACATCTTTTTTCGATTCGATTATTTATCTTTGCTACAATTATAAGACATTAGTCCTAACAAGTAAATTGCAACTGGTTCACGCTTCAGTGGAAAGCACCTCACCGATTTTCGAATTTATGAAAAAGATTTTAAAATATGTGGTTTTTGCAGCATTGCTAAGTAGCTACTTTCCTCTATCGAACGCTCAAAACACGAAATTGTTTTTCGATAACAATTTAAGAGTTCCTAAAGAAAAAAATCAACTTGTTAAGGAAGCAAGTCAATCCATCCTCAAAAACAATTACGATTTAAAATACCACAGATTTCTTTGGTATATCGATCCTGCCGAACGATATATTTCCGGTTCAGTTACTTCCTATTTTGTTGCAACAGAACAAATGAATAGCATTCAGTTTGAACTTAACGCCGACATGAGTGCTGATTCTGCCCTTTTTAACGGGACTGTTGTTCAAATTGAACACACGGGTAATTTACTCAACATTCCTCTCACCACAACGATTCCAGCCGGTAAATCAGATTCTATTACCGTTTATTACCGTGGAACGCCTCCCACTAGCGGATTTGGCTCTTTTGACAATTATGTTCATAACGGTGCACCAAGCATGTGGACGCTTTCCGAACCTTATGGAGCTTCGGATTGGTGGCCATCAAAAAATGATCTGACCGACAAGATTGATTCTACCGACACCTATGTTGTTATGCCTAAAGGCAATCACGCAGCCAGCAACGGGTTACTTATTTCCGAAAAGCCATACGACAGCAACCGGATTATCGCACACTGGAAACACCGTTATCCTATTGCCTCGTATCTTATTGCCGTGGCAGTTACCAACTACGCGATTTATTCTGATTACTACGTAAAAGGCAACGATTCGTTGGAAGTGCTTAATTACGTTTATCCTGAAGATTCAGCTTCCATCAGACCGGCAACGGCAGAACTTGTAAAGAGTATTGAACTCTTTGAGCAACTATTTTCGTCTTATCCATTCAGGAACGAAAAATACGGACACGCTCAATGCAATATTGGTGGAGGCATGGAACATCAAACCATGACTTTTTTAGGGAAAAGTTCGTTTAATCCTTATGTTCTGATTCATGAATTAGCTCATCAATGGTTTGGCGATATGATTACCTGTGGAACCTGGGAAGATATTTGGCTGAACGAAGGATTTGCATCTTATTGCGTATTAGTCGCTTACGAACATTTGTATTCTACCGAAATATACGACCAGTATTTAGATGGGATGAAAAATACTGTATTAACCAGGGAGCAGGGATCGGTATTTTGCAATGACACCACCAATGTTTCGCGAATATTCAGCTCTGCATTAAGCTATTACAAAGGTGCACTTCTGTTGCATATGTTGAGGTGGAAATTAGGTGACGAAGCTTTTTTCAATGGAATAAAGAGCTATCTAAACGATCCGGCTCTGAAATATGGTTTTGCCCGCACAAGCGATCTGAAAAGACATCTCGAAGCACAGTCAGGAAAAGATTTAACTGCTTTTTTCAATGAATGGTTTTATGGCTCGGGAGTTCCCGATTATTCGGTGAAAATAAATCAGTTATTCAATCAAAGAGCATTAGTCACAATAGATCAGACTCAATTTGACAGTAATGTCGACTTTTTTGAGATGATTGTTCCAATAAAATTTAAAGGCGCTGACAGAGACACTACGATTTTGTTTGACAACAGCTATTCAGGCCAAACCTTTGATATTGATCCGGGATTTAAAATTGACACTGTAATATTTGATCCACAAAAGAAACTTCTATACAGACAAGCAGAAATCAACATTCAACATACCGAGCAGAATCAAAAACTAATCATTATTCCAAATCCGGCCAAAGATGTTTTGAACGTAGAACACTTACCGGAAAGCCTCTCGTTCTTCCAAATTTACAACCTGAACGGTAAAGCTGTAAAAACAATTCCAATCTCGAACAACAACACTTTATTAAGACTTAACATCGAACAACTTCCAACTGGAGTATACGTACTAAAAGCAGGGAATTCGGATTGGACGGAGTCTAAACTGTTTGTGGTTAAGCAATAAGCAAATTCAAACATTTAACGCGGAATCGAAGATATCCCTTACCTTTTTAATATAAGCAGTGCGTCGGCAACCCTACGTTCGCCGGTTTTATCGCTGGGTTTATTCACGATTCCTTTATTTCGCAACCACATTGTAGACGAACCACCACCATCAAGGTTTATTGCATCAGTACATTTCAGTTTTAATAAAAATTTCTGTGCTTCCTGCAATGTCATCCCCGAACCGCTCTCGCTTCTTCCATCCACTGTTACCAGTATAATATATTCCTGGGTAAGGCAAAAAAATGTTCTGGGATGTCTGTTGTTAGAAAAATCCATATCCGGCAGTTTGTAAGGTTGAGCATTTTTTATCAACGGAGACCCTGTTGTAGAATAACGAACATGTC
>JBBIID010000206.1:0-5889 GCA_037446675.1 Paludibacter sp. | reverse complement strand
CAAGCGCATTAGCTTCGGTAGCTGTAACGTGGGCAATTTCCCGAATGAGTTCTTTATTCCAGGTTGCACCTTGTCCACATTGTGCAGGCATCATGGTGGCTCTATCGTGGCATAGTCCACGAATTCCTTCGTTGGTAAAGTCGACCGGGATTCCAAGACGTGTATTTTCGACAAACCATCGTTGGATATTATGCCTGTTGCGAACACTTTTTGAATATGGGAACGAAAGTTCTGAGCCAAATTTACCCAATCCATTTGCCTGTTCATCAATATTCCCTATACCATCTTTCCAAACCTCATTATTCCACGCTTCTGTTGGTTCTGGATCGTTCAAAACGCGTCCGGAACCATAAAGAGTTGCAAGTTGACAGGTTTTTTCTTCCTGCGTCATTTGAGAAAGCAAGTTTTTTACGCGGGCATCAATAGGAGCATTCGGATCTTCAAAAATATCTTTGATTCCGTTTTTATTAAAATCAATCCAACCTTTTTTGTAAATAGATTGAGAAAATGAACCTGAAATAAAAGTGAAAAATGCGAATGTGATCAGTATTTGTTTTTTCATGTAATAAATTAATGTAGCGGTTTATCATCCATTGTGAACTCAAGCAAACCTCCAGCCATGATAGCCTGATGCGTGATTTCAAAGTTACTAATTTTATTATTATTTAGTTTAATTTCTTTCACAAATTTGTTTTTGGGGCTGTTATTTTGTGTTCGGATGGTAAAAGTTTTATTGTTTGGTAAATGAATTATTGCTTCGTCGAACAAAGGTCTGCCGATTGAATAAACAGGGTTACCCGGGCAAACAGGATAAAATCCCAATGAACTGAGGATATACCAAGCTGACATTTGCCCACAATCTTCGTTTCCGGAAATGCCATCAGGTTTGTTGGAATAAAATTCATGCATGATTTTGTCGACCAGTTGCTCTGTTTTCCAAGGTTTGTCTGCATAATTGTATAAATATGCAATGTGGTGACTTGGTTCATTTCCATGAGCATATTGTCCGATCAACCCGGTAACGTCGGCAGCAGCGTTAGGATCGCCCGTGAGTTTTGACGACATTGTAAAAAGGCTATCTAAACGAGCCTCAAAAGCTGCTCGTCCTCCCATTAAACTAGTTAGGCCAGCGATATCCTGAGGAACAAACCAGCTCCATTGCCATGCGTTGCCTTCGACATAATCGGTAGAATAACCCAACGAAACCGGATCGAAAGGAGAAACCCATGCACCATTGCTTAACCTTCCACGCATTAGCTTTGTTGAATCATCAAAATAATTCATGTAATTCTTACTTAATTTCTGGTATTTGCTGTAAATCTCCGGTTTACCAAGCGAACGGGCAAACTGGGCAATGAGCCAATCGTTATAAGCAAATTCAAGGCCTTGAGCAACGGATTTTTTGCATTTATCCGACGGGATGTATCCTTGTTCATTTTTGTATTTTAAAGCAGGTGGCATCATTTTTTCATGCAAAATATCTTTGGGTATCATGGACGAAACACCTGTTGTATCGTAAATGGAGGATCTCATGCAGGCTTCGAGAGCTTTCTGCTTATCAAAGTCACATTGATCTTTCATATAAGCATCAACAATAACTGAAACTGCGTGATAGCCGATCATCGTACCTGTCTCGTTTGATGCAAGTTCCCATTTCGGTAACAAACCTCCTTCATCATATTTATGTAAAAGTGCTTTTATAAATTCCTGATTTTTTTCAGGTTTAATGATCGTGTAAAGTGGATGTAAAGCGCGGTAAGTGTCCCACAATGAAAATACAGTGTAGTTTTTATAATTTTTATCCAATGCAATGTCGTGATTCATGGTACGATACCGTCCATCAACATCGGAAGCTAAGCTCGGATTGATTGCCGTGTGATATAGAGACGTATAGAAAATAGCCAAATCATTTTTGTCCTTACTTTTTATCTCAATTTTATTCAATTCTTCATTCCATGTTTTGTAAGCATTCTCAGCGATTTGATCGAATTCCCAATTCGGAATTTCTGCTGTTAAATTTTTTTTAGCACCTTCTTTGTCAACCGACGAAATTCCAACTTTTGCCAATACTGTATTTTCCGACTTTTGAAGTTTGAAATTCAAAACTGCCTTTGATGTTTTTGCTATCACACTTTTGCCTTCGCCGATTGAATTGGTATCATTGTATAAAGTATACGAAAAGGGTTTGGAAAAAACAGCATAAAAATAAACGTAATGATTTCGAGCCCAACCTTTGGTGTATTTCATCCCTTCGATGGTAGAATCATTTACAATGGTAATCTCAGTTTCGGGATGCTGATGATTATGAATGGTTGGTTCCATATCGATAATTAATCGTGCATTTTCTCCTTTTGGATAAGTGTAACGATGAAAACCGGCACGATCAGTCGCTGTGAGTTCGACATTGATTGAATCGTCGAGCAGAAATACCTGATAATATCCGGGTCGACCGGTTTCATTGCTATGAGAAAAACGCGAACGATATCCGGCATCAGGATTTTCTTCAGTTCCGTATCTTAGTTTTTCAACGCCGGTGAAGGGCATGAACAAAATATCGCCATAATCGCCTATACCAACTCCACTCAAATGAGTATGGCTAAAACCGATTATTGACGAATCGGAATAATGGTATCCTGAACAGCCATCCCACCCAGAAAGACGGGTGTCCGGACTTAATTGTACCATGCCATGAGGCAAAGTGGCTCCCGGGAATGTATGTCCATGGCCACCTGTGCCCAGAAAAACATTAACGTAGTCTGCATAATTAAGCTTTCGCCCGTACGAAGAAATGGTTGCAAATAAAAATACCGAAACGAAAAACAGGGTGATGAATAGAACTGGTTTTGCCTTTTGCATAAGATACTCTTTCTCTTTTATATTAAAATTATTTTCCTTGCCGCTGCAAAATTTGAAGCTGTAATTTGTAAAAAATATGATCCGGTAGCCAAACCTCGGGTAGAGACTAAAAGCGATTGTTTTCCACCTTTTAATCCATCCATTTTCTTGCAAACACGACCTTGTGCATCGATTAACTGAATTGTAATGGCAAAATTCGTTTCCATATTGTATTCCACCGTAAACTTATCGTCAGTTTGCACTCGTGTAGGGTATACTTGCAACGAAACTTTGTCTGCTTTTACGTCTTCCACCGCTGCTTCGATGTACTCTTGCCAAACAAAAGTTTCCCATGCTCCAATTTCGTAGCGATTACAATTCATTGCTTTTGTTCCATTTTCAGAACAAACAATCGAATTTAGTGCTTCACTTTTCAATCCAATTTCATTGTTGTTGTAGCTTTTCTGATACCAAAAGAAACGGGTGTTTGCAGAATGGCTACTTTCAACCGTCATTGAATTTTTAAGTGACTTTGCCGCAATGTATTTACCGTTGGATGTGCGTAATTCGACCTTATTTCCAGTTCCAATCTGCTCTACCGTAAAGATGCAGTTTGATGTCATGGTTTCACTATTGCAAAATACCTGATTGTTTTGATCGAAAGAAACGTATTTACCTCCATTTTTCAGTATTATGCGTTTGTTGAAAGGAGGCGTTGTTAAAGCATAGTAAACTGTAAAATTAGCAAGATTGAATCCGGCCTCATCTACCACTATTTTTAGCAAACGTGTTCCGCTATTAAGACTGATGTTGGAGAGAGCCACTGTTGTCCATTTCTGAAAATCGTCAGTTTTATTCACGGTAACTCTCCCGGAAACATTAACTCCATCAACTTCAACATGAAATGCTCCTGTTCCGACGGGAGAAGATACCCTAAGATCGATTTTGTAATTGTCAGTGCGAGGTATGTTTAGTTTATAGCCAATCCATTCGCCGGCTTCCATATTGAATATATTTGCTTTTCCTTCGGAACAAACTTCTATGTCAACACCATCGTGTCGGTAAACGCCTCCATTATTTGTATTGTCAACATCATGGTAGGTTTCTCCATCTATCCCTGTGCTATAGTTTTCTGCCAATATGAGGTTCGGAATATTTTTTGCATTAACGACAGGATCTTTGAACATGCCAGTTTGTATTACTTTTTGCATGGTTCCATCTTCGTTGTAGTAGAGTTTGTCCACACAGATTGATCTGGCACCACCACCCGGATTAGTTCCAAACGAAAGTACATTGTTATGATAAAAAGCATACCATTGACCTTTGTACTGAACGATGGATCCATGTTGAGTCCCTTCCGTTGTTCCTCCTACCACGACACCTTTGTAGGTCCAAGGTCCCATAGGGCTGGTGCTCATTGCATAACGCATTTCATTTTTGATATAACCATCGTCGTGTCCATCTGCATACGAAAGATAGTAAATGCCATTTCGCTTGTGTACCCATGGTCCTTCGTGATAACCTACAAGTCCCTGCATATCCTGCATTTCACCATCAAGTTCCACCATGTTTGTTTTTAGTTTTCCAACCGCACAAGTTCCTGTTCCACCACTATTCTGATATATGTAAGCTTGTCCGTCATCGTCAACAAAAACACTGGGGTCGATACCGCTTCGCATACCTTCGATATAGCCTTGAGAGGTAAAATTGGCAGCAGGTTCGGTGCTCGTTGCTACTCCAATGCGCCAAATATTATCTGCATCCTTATGAGGAAAATAGAAAAAATACATTCCATTTCGAAAAGCACAATCGGGTGCCCACATAAATCCTCCTTCGGGTCGAGCCCACGAAACATCAGCTGCTTCGAGAATTTGTCCGTGATCAGTCCAATGTATCATGTCATCGGTAGAAAAAACATGATACTTATCCATTAAGTCGCAACCACGTGCTGGTTGAACATCGTGAGATGCATAGACGTATAGTCGCCCGTCGGCCCAAACATGTGCAGATGGATCCGCCGTAAATATACGGTTATTATCCTTGTCAACGCGAATGAAGGGATTTTCAGCCAAGTCCTGAGCAAATAGGAGAGGGGTGAAAAATAAATGGATAAATAAAATAAATAATGTGTTTTTCATAATAGCTTCTTTTTTAGATTTTGTGATTGTATCAGATTAAGTTGCTTTGAACAAGTCCTTAGTTAATCGTTTCTGCCGAAGGAGGAGCGTCTTCGGGTGCGCTTCCCCAGGTTTTGTTAGCTTTATCGCTCATAACCAGTTCAAGAATGCCACCATTCATTATATCTTCATGTCTGAACCATGGTTTTGTCCATTCTTTACCGTTTAATGTTGCCGACTGGATATATTTATTGACTGAAGAAGCATTTTTGGCAATTATTTCAAAACTTTTATTATTGCCTAAATTCATTTTTACTTTTTCAAACATAGGACTGCTTATATTGTAAACGGCTGTTCCTGGAGTTACCGGATAAAAGCCCATCATCGAAAAAACAACAAAAGCAGACATTCCACCACCATCTTCATCTCCTGGCACGCCCATTATGTCGTTTCTAAACCATTGATTCAAAAGAGAGTGAACTCGCTTTTGTGTCATCCATGGTTGCCCTGCATAGTTATAAAGATACGGAATGTGTAATGATGGCTCGTTTGCCATCGAAAATTGGCCGACGTTACCTGTATGATCCGGCAATTGTGCATAAAAAGCAGATTTCCCACGACCGAGCGGCTCACGAAAAGTTGCATTCAGATTTTCGATAAATTTAGTTCGCCCTCCCATTAAATTAATCAGATCGGCAATGTTATGTTGTACATCCCAACGGTATGTCCATCCATTATTTTCATCGTAATAAGCTCTGGCACCTCTACCTCCTGAAAAACGATAGTCGAAAGGAGTGATAAAATTTCCTTTTTTATCGCGTGGATGAAAAAACTGAGTACCTGTATTGTAAACATTGCGATAATTATACGATTTTTTCAGAAAATAGTCATAATCTGCTTTCTTTTCTAGAATCTTTGCCATTTGAGCCAAGCACCA
>JBBIID010000205.1:3067-5944 GCA_037446675.1 Paludibacter sp. | reverse complement strand
CATCGACCTGATGCACCTGCACACCCAACTAAAACAAATAGGCAAACAACTAAACAGGCCCAAAGTCTGGCATTAAAACAAAAGGCACCGGTCGGGTAAAATCTAACAATGTCAGAAATTACAACACCCCGACCGGTTGCCTTAAAATATTCTTTCATAATAATTAATTTATTTGTTTTTAGGTTATCTATTTCTTTTACCCCCGTCCACTTTTCGCAACGGACGGGGGTTATAAAGAACTCTCAACACCCCCACCAGTTGCCTTAAATTTTCCTGTAATTTATCTTAAACAGAATCAGCCTTATAAAATGGAATCAATTCCATTTGCAACGCGATACTTTGCTTCGGTCACCTCCTTATTAGTCATACTTCTTGAAACTTCAATAAAAGCAACTGTAAACAGGTTATTCAACTTATCGAACGCAGCAGGTTTAAGCGTTACACCTTTATTCAACAAATCCATCCACAACAAACTCTTGTTTATATAGGTAAGAGGATTCATATAAACAGACAAATCTTCCTGTTCGTTGTAGATCAAACCCTGATTCCTGGACTTTATCTTCATCGCCTCATTACATGCCCCTTTACAGCAATAATACGCTTTTTGGTAAAATTCTTTTAGGTTGTAAGATTTGTGTTTAGTAGTCCAGGTCACAAATATTCCGGATGCCGGATCGGTAAGCAAGTCTTTTCCACAGTATTCGCATAACAATTCGGTTTTGGAAATAAATTCTTTCACTTTCATGTTGATAATTTATTTGTTAAACTACACAAAGATGGCCCAAATATTCCAATTCCGCAACTAATTACTTATCCATCCTCCAAAACCCCGATAAATCATCAGTTTACCGACATCCGGCACAAAATCATCATTTGCGAACCGTTGCTGGAGCGCATCGATCTTGCACCCTAAAACATAGGCCAATGGGGGGAACAAGTAGTAGCAGGCGGCGAAGCCGGCAACGAAGCACGACCCTGCACATTCGACTGGTTTATGGAACTCCGCAGCGTCTGCGAGAAAGAAAAAGTATCCTTCTGGTTCAAACAAATTGGCGCCAACTTCATTAAAGACGGCAAACACTACAACATCAAACGCCCCCTCCAACACTCCCAAGCCCGAAAGGCCGGAATAAATTTGTGAGAGGGAATGTGACTTGTATTCTTAATGACATTTTGGAGAATGTTGCTTGAATTTCAAAAAAAATCTGACACATTAAAAATTTAATTTATGGTGCAATTAGAACGTCTGTCAAATTTTGAAATTTAAAATATGTACAATACAGTATATATAAATTAATTTCTTAACTTTGTTACTACTATTTAAATGTACTATTATGAAGCTAAAAAAGGTTGTTATACACAAGTATAAATCATTTGAAAACGAACAGGAGTTTTCGTTGGAAGAAGATATTACAATACTTGTAGGAATGAATGAATCCGGGAAAACTTCAGCATTGGAGGCCATTGCAAAAACAAATTATTTTCAGGATGATGTTGCCTTTAAGTTCAATTCCACGCATGATTATCCACGGAAAGAAAAAAAAGCAATGGATAAAAGTGGAGAAATGCCAAAATCAATAACTTGTACTTATGAAATTGATGATAACACTATTGCACTTGTTGAAAAAGAGATGTGTAAAGGTATCATAAAATCAACAAGCTTTACATTAACAAGCAAGTACAACAACAAACATATTTTATCTTTTTCTGTTGACGGAAAAAAGTTTATTGAGCATAAAACCAAAGAATTAGGCATATCTAGTGAAGCTCTTAATGGGAAATTGTTTAAAGTAAAAAATAAAACCGACTTAGATGCTTTAGTAAAAGAATACAGCGATGAAAAATATGTTACAGGACTAAAATCTTTGTTATCTTATTTTGATAATACAAGTGAATGGAATCTTGATCCAATAGGAGATTATGTTTATCGTAAATATATTATTCCCAGAAAGCCTAAATTTTTATATTACGATGAATATTTCACTCTCCCTCACAGAATAAGTATTGAAAAATTAAATAGTAAAAGCTTAGATGAGTATGAATATAAAACAGCTAAGGCATTGTTTGAATTAGCGGATATTGACACTGACGAAATAATTAAGGCTGAAAGTTTTGAGGATTTTATAGCTGAATTAGAGTCCACAGAAGCTATTATCTCCGGAGAACTATTCAAATACTGGCATACCAATAAAAATTTGCAAATCACTTTCCAAATTGACAAAAAGGAGGAAACAGACAATCGCTACAGCACGCGTATTATAGAACACATTTTAGATATACGCGTAAAACATAAAGGGGTATCCTTATCACTCAAAAATAGAAGTAAAGGGTTTAATTGGTTCTTTTCATTTCTTGTTTGGTTTAAAAAAATACAAGAGGATAAAGGCTCCAACTATATTCTATTGTTAGATGAACCAGGGCTAAATTTGCATGCTTCGGCTCAAGCAGATCTACTAAGGTTTTTAGAAGATTTATCTAAAGACTATCAAATAGTTTACACTACACATTCTCCGTTCATGATTTCTTCTAATAACTTGCAAAGAATCAGGACAGTTCTTGAAACTGACAACGGATCTGTTATATCTGATAGTATACAAGAGAAAGATCCTAACACCCTTTTTCCATTACAAGCTGCTTTGGGCTATGATATTGCTCAAAACTTGTTCATTTCACCTAAAAATCTACTTGTTGAAGGGGTTTCTGATTTGATTATACTGAGCACTATGTCCGGTATTTTAGAAGCTGATAAACGAGAAGGGTTAAGAAGTGATGTTACCATTGTTCCTACAGGAGGGTTAGAAAAGGTAGCTACATTCATTTCCTTACTTCGTGGTTCACAATTAGAAATAGTTTGTCTACTTGATTCATATACAGACC
>JBBIID010000205.1:0-3057 GCA_037446675.1 Paludibacter sp. | reverse complement strand
TAAGGCAAAAATGGAGAATATAATTGCCGACAAAATTATACATAAGAATAAGATACATTTCTTTGATGAGTTTGTTAATGGATTTGACAAAGCAGATTTAGAAGACTTGTTTGTAAAGCAAGATTATCTCGATCTATTTAATGCTGCTTTTGACGAGCATTCAGATATAAAAGAGACGGATTTAAATGCTGGTATAAAGCAAATTATTATTCAAATAAATAAGCATTTAAGTGTTGATCGATTCAACCATTATCGTCCGGCTAATGAACTTGCAAAAAGAGGAGCAAATAAATCCCATTTTTCAAAGGAAACATTAGACAATTTTGAGAGAGTTTTTAATAAAATTAATAAACTGTTTGTGTGAAATGGATAAATACAAAGAAATAGTCAAAATTCAAAATCAATTAAAAATACCGGTATCTGATATTAATATTTTCTCCTCCTATGTGGAAATAATCTCAGGGAAAGAGATAATAGGTTCTATTCCGTATTATACAGTTGCCGGAGTAAACACATACGACACCAACGTCGAATTTGTTAATTGGTTAGAATGGGAAAAAATCTACAAACAACATAGAGTAGAACTCCACAAGAAAATAACTCATTTAATCAATGATAATAATATTATCATTTCACTTGGTACATTTAGGACGCTATATGCAAAAAAAAACAATAGCGAATTAATGTATAAAATTACATGTTCCTACCTCACCGATGGTTGGAGTGTCGAATAAAAATCCAATTTAATATTCCTAAGTAAAATTGTGGGATATTTATGATTTTTTCATAATCAAATTATAATTGGGTATTTTCTATCTTATTTTATATTGGGTTTAATTATTCTCTCACCTTGTGCGTGATTAGTTGAAATACTGATTCTGATTATTAACATTGCAAAAAAATATCGCTTCATGGGAAAGTGGAGACAAAAAAAGAAAAGTAAAATATATACTTTTCGAGGAAGAAATAAAGCGAAGACTTTTAGTCATTCATTATCTGGAGAAAGCGTATCAATAATTTCTAATACAGATACGACTAGTTCAACTCATTTATGTAGATTATGTGGCAAAGAAGAAGCCGACAAAAAAGGATCACATATTGTTCCTCATTTTTTATTGAAGCGAATTACAAATGTTGAAGGAAAAACCCAAAGAGACTATGAATTAGGTTTTAGAATTGATAAAATGGGAATGTCTTCTCATTTTGGAAGAGCAGTGCAACCTGAAAAGTTAGAAGAAACATTTGGAGTAATATCAGATGAAGATATAGTACATAATCAACCGCAATTAGTTGTAGATAATTATTATTGCTATGGATGTGAGAAACGATTTTCGTTAATAGAAAGCGTTTATTCTAAAACAATAAATAAAATAGATGCTAGAGTTTATCAATCAGGAGTAACTACAATTTTAGGCCTATTATTTTGGGGTAGTGTTGTTTGGAGAATGTCTAATCATGGACAAAGTGGAGTAAAACTTAAATACGAACAAGAAGAACTTTTAAGAAGCATTTTAGATAAACATTTACCCAAAAATGATATTAATGAATTGAGTTCAATTGATTTTGACAGCACAAAAGATTTATCTCGAATTTCCTATAAACTAATCCGTTTTAATAATGTGGAAAAAAACGATTTTAAATTTCTTTTTGTTGATCCTGAGTATATTAATTGTTTTGTTTTACTTATAGATGAATTCATTCTTGCTTTTACTTTCGATAAGAATTATAAGGATTTCGATAAAAGTGGAAAATTAGAACTTGAAAAGCTTTTTAAAAGTATAGAAGAAAGCAAACTTAAAGGAAATGAAAAAATATATCCATTTGCTAAGAATGTCTATATAAATATTAGTAAAAAGATAATAGATATCGCAAAGAACCAATATTATGAAGGTATAAATGAATATTGTGATATAATTCACAGAGAACTTGGAGGGCTAGGAAATACTATGCCCCAAGAAATAAAAAATGAAATCTTTCTAAAACTAGCAAATAACGAAAAGAAATTAGGACGAAAATATACACAAGAAGACTTAGTTAGTTCAGTTACGGAAGTTATGCAAAAGTATTTAAAAACGACTTCATTACTATTAAAGTGAATATATCACACCAAATGTGCCACTTGTATCACTAACAAATGTGCCACTTTTCACAGGCTGTAATTAGATTGCTAAAGTAATTATTTATTTTATTTTTTACGTATCATTGATTCACCTTTTTTATGAATAGCTTCCTTAAAAAAGGTAGGAGCAATCGGATGGAGAACAGAAAGAATATATTTTAATCAATTAACAAACCTGTCTGATCTTTGATATGCATGAATAAAACTGTTGATTCAATTTTTCCGAAAAACGACAAATTTAAGTTTGCTTATTACAATAGATTCCCAATCTGTTAAAATAACCCGCAGCGACGGGTTATGTAGAGGAATTGATGGTGGTAAAAAGATAAAAGGAAGGAAGCGACACATTGTTGTTAATACAATGGTCTACTGATGGCTGTAGTGGTACATTCGGCTAACATACATCACAGTAAATCCGCACCGTTTGTCATCTGGGAACTGAAATATAGGTTCTCAAGGCTTGTGAAGATCATTGCTGATGGTGGCTATCGGGGAGAACTTATTGACAACACAAAGAAAACCTTCGGTTGGATTCTTGAAATATTGTTACGAAGGGATGATTCTACTAAATTTCAGATACTGACACAAAGATGGATTGTAGAACGAACATTAGCTTGGTTTGAAGGCTATAGGAGGCTCAGTAAAGATTTTGAGTTTTAGCCTGAAAACAGTCAGGTAATTATGCTGTTGGCAATGCTTAACAGAATAAAAAAATAAAATTTAAACTGTTTCTCAGTATGCAAATCTCTACCGAAGATTCTATCTTAGTTCTATTTCATTACAAAACGAAGGGTAAAGAAAAAAGTTTTGTTGTTTCCTAAAAAAAATACATTATACATTATTAGATCATAAAATATTGATAATTTTACGGCAATATTCATAGCTTATAAAAAAGCATTGATAGCTCCTTACGACAATAAAGTTTGACCAATCAAATA
>JBBIID010000204.1:0-5979 GCA_037446675.1 Paludibacter sp. | reverse complement strand
CAAGGACGCCGGCAGTCCGTTCGGCGCGTGAAGAGATGCGCGGGACCATACAAATCGCTACATATCGCTGAATATCAGAGTAATAAAAATAAATATATATGTTTGTAGAGCAGAATTCTAACAAAATTCTCGAAACAAAAAAATCATATTTATTCACATAAAAGAACTGATATTATGAAAACAACTACAATCAAATCAATTTTAGTAGCGTTCATGTTGCTTTTCACCCTGACACAAATCACAGCGCAAGATCTTGTTGGAATTAGAATCGATGTACTAGGATCTCGTTATTCAGACAAAGTGTATTTATTTTCTGTACCTACTTGTACACGTTACTTCGATAACGGCTGGGATGGTTACAAAATGGTTGGAACAAACTCTGTGGCTCCAATTATTTATGCCGACGAACCCGGAGGTAAATTTCAGGTAGATGCAGTTCCAAATTTGCACGAAACAGACATTGCGTTCAAAGCAGGTGAAGATTCACAATATACTTTATCTTTTTATAGTGAAAATTTAGCACGATATTACAAGACTCTTTATTTGGTTGATTTGCAGGAAAACAATGTTATCGACTTAATGACTGACCCAAATGTGACTTATACATTTAATGTAGAACAAACCCCACAGCCAGTTATCAGATTTAGAGTTTATACCGTTTTGCCACAAGTAGAAGAGCCAATAGATACTACTGTGGTTGTTGAAGATCCTGTAGTTGAACCAACTCCAGACCCGACTCCGGTTGATACTGTTGTGGTAGAAAACCCGGTTGAAGATCCCGATCCTGTTGTTATCGAAGATCCTGTTACCGAAGATCCAGTTGTAGATCCAATTGATAACAACGGCAACAATGGAAAAGATGGAAACTGCAATGGAAAAGACAAAGACAAAAAAGACAAGAAAGATAAAAAACAGAAATCAATAAAAATCTGTGTGTCGAAGAAAACAATCTGTATCGACAACGTATCAAACAACAAAGGACGAGTGTGCATTATTAACGCCAGAACAGGAAGAGCAGTAAAAGATTGTGATTTCAACAAAGGAGGATGTACTCGTATTAATGCCAATATCCCTGCCGGAACATATATAATCCGTGCTTTGACTAAAGATGAAGAAACATCAATACGTGTTGTTTTGTGATACACAAAAAAAATGGTTTGGCTATTTGTTATGTTAGCATTTGATCAATAAATCTTCATTTAGTTTTTTTAAGGGAAAATGCAGAGTCTATTTTTGGGCTCTGCATTTCTTATTATGTACGAACCAAAAATCAATAATAAATGAGTTAGCTTCTCTCAATAAATTTCAGTAATAATTCAGCATCCTAAAGTTACATGCAAGCATAAAGCGGGATTTTATTACATTTGTAAGAAAAAATATTATATGGAAAAGCTAGAGAAAGTTGTTTGGGGAATTGTAGGAGCAGGTGATGTCTGCGAAATAAAAAGCGCCCCGGCATTGTATAAAACTGCCTTTTCTGGAGTAAAAATGGTTATGAGGCGCAACGCCGAAAAAGCGCAGGACTTCGCCAAACGCCATAACATTGGTAGTTGGACAACAAGCCTTGACGAAATGCTCAACGACGACGAAATAAACGCCATTTACATTGCCACACCTCCCGGTTCGCACGCCGAACTGACCATAAAAGCTGCACAGGCAGGAAAAGCGGTGTATGTGGAAAAACCGATGGCTAATTCCTATTCCGAATGCATTTCTATGATAGAAGCATGCCAAGAAGCAAACGTACCCCTTTTTGTGGCTTACTACAGACGAACACTTCCGGGATTTTTGAAAGTAAAAGAACTAATTGACAGCGGAGCTATTGGCGATATTCGGTTTGTAAACATCGAAATGAATCAACCATTGAACCCTGATCTGATCGCAAAATCAGACATCAATTGGCGGGTAAATCCGGAAATTGCAGGCGGTGGTTATTTTAATGATTTAGCATCGCACCAGCTGGATTATCTCGATTTTATTTTCGGTTCTGTTGAATCTGCTAAAGGAATAAAATTGAATCAGGCGGGAAAATACGAAGCTGAAGACATTGTAACCGCTTCACTTAAGTTCAAAAACAATATTATTGGAACTGGAAACTGGTGTTTTACAACCAGTGCAGTATCCGAAAAAGATGAAATAAAAATTGTTGGTTCAGAAGGAGAGATTGCATTCAACACTTTTGGAGATCCAATGGTTATTAAACTTCGAACTTCGAATCAGAATTCGGAAGAATTTAGCATAAAGCACACGCAACCTATTCAAAAATATCTGGTTCAGATGATTGTTGATGAACTGAGAGGAATTGGACAATCGCCAAGTACCGGAGTGACCGCCGCCAGAACAAACTGGGTTATGGACAGAATACTAAATGATTAGTTGGATAGCAACGTCGTTTCGGCCTGTTTCACTTTATCGAAAGTAAATCCGGATGTCACTTCATCTTTATAGGCACATATCTCATCGTTGCATAAATTGCCAATGCTTCCCTGATGGGTATGATTTACATCTTTATTCGGAACAAAATTTCCGGCTTCAATGTCCAGTCCCACTTGTTTATAAGCATCCCGAAAAGGAACACCTGATAAAGTCAGACGATTCACTTCTTCCACACTGAACAAAAAGTCGTAACGAGAATCATCTAGAATATTTTCGTTTACCTTTACTTGTGCCATCATCATTGTTGTCATTTCGAGGCAATCGTTCAGTTCCGCAAAAGCAGGTACAAAAACTTCCTTGATAATTTGCAAATCGCGGAAATAGCCCGATGGAAGATTATTAGTTATCAACATTATCTGTTGTGGCAACGATTGAAGCTTATTGCATTTCGCACGAGTCAACTCGAACACGTCCGGATTCTTTTTGTGAGGCATTATGCTTGAACCGGTGGTAAATTCATCCGGAAGTTTTATAAATCCGAAGTTTTGCGAAGTAAACATACACGCGTCAAAAGCAAGTTTAGCAACAGTAGCTGCAACGCTTGCCAGCGCATTAGCAACAGTACGCTCCATTTTTCCACGTCCCATTTGTGCATAAACCACATTGTAGTTCATCGTATCAAAACCAAGCAAATCGGTTGTTAGCTGGCGATTGAGAGGGAAAGATGAACCGTATCCGGCAGCCGAACCAAGCGGATTGCGATTAGTAATTTTCCATGCAGAAAGCAGCAATTGCAAATCGTCAGCCAAACTTTCGGCATAAGCACCGAACCAAAGTCCGAACGACGACGGCATTGCCACCTGCAAATGCGTATAACCCGGAAGTAGCACATTTTTATATTTGTTGCTCTGCGAAATCAATACATCAAATAAATCGGAAACTGAATTGACCACTTTTTCAATTTCAGCACGGGCAAAAAGTTTCAAATCCAACAACACCTGATCGTTGCGCGAACGTCCGCTATGGATTTTTTTACCAATATCTCCCAGTTTGCGAGTCAGCAACAATTCAACTTGCGAATGAACATCTTCCACACCTTCTTCGATAACGAATTCATCATTCTCGGCAAGCGTATAAATCGCTTTAAGCTCCGACAACAATAGTTTCAACTCTGACTCTTCGAGCAAACCGACAGATTGAAGCATTCGGATATGAGCCATCGAGCCCAGCACATCGTACTTTGCCAGAAATATATCCATTTCACGATCACGCCCCACTGTGAACGCTTCTATCTTTGCATTAACCTGCGTGTTTTTTTCCCAAAGTTTTGTTGCCATACACTTATTTTCTCTCGCGAGTATAAATGAATTAAAAATATTTCTTAAGCTTTCGCACTCAAAGCGGTTGCAATCGTATCTGCGATTTTATTAATTCCTTCTTTTAGCTTTTTATCCACCATCATTTTAATCATGGTTGGTAGTTCTGCTTTTAAAGTCAGCTTCATGCGGGTATCATTTTCCTCAACCTGCTTCAACTGAATCCACACGTTTACTTCGATTGGAGCATGCTCAGAGGCAAATTTTATTGTTTTAAACGGTTCACGATCAATAATTCTGAATCCGATTCGACCAAAGCCATCCACTGAAAAACTAACGCTATCGGCATCAAATTCAATGTCTTTTGCTTTATCGGCCAATTCGGGATTGTCCTGAATTTTTTTCAGATTATTTAGGTCGCTTAGTATACCAAAAACCACTTCTTCGTTCGAAGAAATGGTTTTTATATCGCTTTCGTATGTTGTCATATATTTGATTTACAATTGATTATTTTACGGATTATCCGAATTGCAAAGATAACAATTATCTTATGTAATTCGACACAATTTGAACGATTGAAAACAGATTATGTTCAATCACAAATTTTTACACCCTAAAAAACAATCAATTAGATCTGTTCGGTTTTCCAGGTTGATGGGCTTTTACGCCATTCCTGAAGCGTTTCCATGTCTTCGGCATCAATGTAATTTGTAGCAAGAGCCTCGGAAAGAACAGCATCGTAATTGCACAATGTAGTCAGTTTCACTTTTGCTGCCTTGAACTTTTGCTCCGCCACCGGGAAACCGTAAGTAAAAATAGCCAGCATTCCCAACACCTGAGAACCATCTTTGCGTATTGCTTCTACCGCTTTCAAGCTGCTACCACCTGTCGAAATCAAATCTTCGATAACAACAACTTTTTGTTTTGGACGCAAATCGCCTTCAATCATATTTTCCAATCCGTGATCTTTCGGAGTAGGACGAATGTACACAAAAGGCAATCCTAACGCATCGGCCACCAAAGCGCCTTGTGCTATAGCACCTGTTGCAACACCGGCAATTACTTCCACATCCGGATACATTTCAAGAATCAAGCGTGTAAGCTCTATTTTTATATAATTGCGGATTTGTGGATACGAAAGAGTCTTGCGATTGTCGCAATATATAGGCGAATTCCATCCCGAAGCCCACACAAATGGATTGTTCGGTTGCAATTTAACAGCTTTAATCTTAAGTAGCTTTTCTGCTACGCTTTTTTCTAATGATTTCATTTTGAAGAATTTTATATTAACTAAACAACAATAATCCAAAGCCTTATTCAGGTGGATTTTCATAGTGCAAAATTACACAAACAAGTTGAAAATCAAAATATAAAAAAGCATATTATAAAACATTTTTTAATCTTTATTTTTGCATAAAAATTAATCAAAACTGTCGTTAAAACATAAAAATTCATCCTCGGCAAATAATTATTCAGAAAGGAATTTCAGCAGGGAGGCAAAAAAGCATCTTCTATATGCTCAATATGAAACGAGCTATCGGCAGGAATTACCGAAATAACATCAAAACGCGTATTTCCATCCCAATCGAATTGTAAAATATATTCGTGTGCGGCATTCACTATATTTTTAATTTTCCGAAGTGTTATAGCTTCTTCGGGATGTTCAAATGTTTCGGTCGAGCGTGTTTTTACCTCAACAATAATGAGCCATCCATCTTTTTCGGCCACAATGTCGAGTTCAAGCTTACCGGTTTTCCCGAAAGGCGTTATATTGTGCCAATTGACATGGCGAATTGAATATCCTTTTTTCTCAAGATATTCCCGTGCCCTCTTCTCGCCCAATTCTCCTAAAACATTATGTTCTGCCATACATCCAAACAAAGAATTATTAGCTATTTAACTGCCAGACTTTTAGTTCTCAAAATAAGAGTTAAAGCAAAAATACAGTTTTTTACCAAAAGCCCGTTATAGATTGGAAGGATAATATTATTTTTGTACGGAATAAGAACTACGTATGGCTAAGAAAACTCCTATCCCTGTATCTAAAAGAAACTCATTGCGCACTCATCGGCAGATTTTTACGCTGAACGACGAAGAAAACAAAGCCTTGAACCGTTATATTGCTAAGTATAAGGTACAAAACAAATCGAAGTTTATTCGCGAAACGCTGATGTTGTCAATTATCAAAAAAATGGAAGAAGACCATCCGACCTTATTTGATTAAACTGCCGATAAACAGTTCATTTATGCTTGACATCCAGACGCTGGTCGAGTCCGCCCGGAAGAC
>JBBIID010000203.1:2696-6070 GCA_037446675.1 Paludibacter sp. | reverse complement strand
ATTACCGGAAAATGTCCGCACTGTGGTAACGACAATGCTTACGGCGACCAATGCGAATCGTGCGGAACATCACTAAACCCAACCGATCTTATCAATCCGAAGTCGGCTATCAGTGGTTCGGCTCCGGTAATGAAAGAAACAAAACACTGGTATCTCCCACTCGATCAACACGAAACGTGGTTGCGCAAATGGATACTGGAAGATCATAAAGAATGGAAACCAAATGTGTACGGACAGTGCAAAAGCTGGCTCGACATGGGCTTGCAACCTCGTGCCGTAAGCCGCGATTTGGACTGGGGGATTCCCGTTCCTGTTGAAGGAGCCGAAGGAAAAGTACTGTACGTTTGGTTCGACGCGCCTATTGGTTATATTTCGAATACAAAAGAATTATTGCCCAACAGTTGGGAAAAATGGTGGAAAGATGAAGACACTCGTTTGCTTCACTTTATCGGAAAAGACAATATCGTTTTCCACTGTATCGTTTTCCCTGCAATGCTAAAAGCCGAAGGATCGTATATCCTTCCTGAAAATGTTCCGGCCAATGAGTTTTTGAACCTTGAAGGCGATAAAATCTCTACTTCGCGCAACTGGGCGGTTTGGTTGCATGAATATCTAGAAGATTTCCCCGGAAAACAGGATGTATTGCGCTATGTACTGACAGCAAACGCACCTGAAACCAAGGACAACGATTTCACATGGAAAGACTTTCAGGCGCGCAACAACAGTGAATTAGTGGCGATTTTCGGAAACTTTATCAACCGCGCATTAGTATTGACTCAGAAATACTACGATGGCAAAGTGCCTGCTTTGGGAGAATTGACCGACTACGATAAACAAACGCTGGAAGAATTTGTAAACGTAAAAGCCGACGTAGAAAAACTACTCGACAATTTCCGCTTCCGCGATGCGCAAAAAGAAGCTATGAATCTGGCTCGTATCGGAAATAAATATCTTGCCGACACCGAACCCTGGAAAGTTGCCAAAACTGATATGGACAGAGTATCGACGATTATGCATTTAAGTTTGCAGATTGCAGCAAATCTTGCTATTGCTTTCGAACCATTCCTTCCGTTTACTTCGGAGAAACTTCGGAAAATGTTGAATCTAAAAGCGTTCGACTGGAAAGAGCTTGGAAAAATTGATTTGTTGAAAGCCGGCGATGAACTTGGGACTCCTGAATTACTTTTCGAAAAAATAGAAGACGAAACAATTCAAATGCAGGTACAAAAACTGCTCGACACTAAAAAAGCGAACGAAACAGCTGCTTACAAAGCCGCTCCTGTAAAAGAAAATGTGGCGTTCGACGATTTCATGAAAATGGACATTCGCGTAGGAACAGTTTTGGATTGCCAAAAAGTGCCAAAAGCCGACAAATTGCTCCAGTTCCGCATTGCCGATGGATTGGAAGAACGCACCATTCTTTCGGGAATTGCGGCGTATTACCCAAATCCAGAAGAACTAATCGGAACACAGGTTTGCTTTATCGCCAATTTCGAACCGCGCAAACTCCGTGGCATTATGAGCGAAGGCATGATTCTTTCAGCTGAGGATGCGGATGGAAAATTGGTTCTTATCAAACCTAGCGTAAAAGTAACAAATGGCGTGGAAGTGAAATAAACTTCTATTTAATGTATATACTTCGTCCGGCTGACTCGTTCAGACCGGACGTTTTTTTTTATTAAACTTTCAAAATCAACGAAGGAACGTCACAGAAACAACCTATATTGCTAATTTTAAGACAATTGATAACTTAAGCATAATTTACTCTGAAGTTTCATTGAGTCAACGTCAAGAAATATTCTTGTTTTAAATATTTAAATATTTTATCCTTGTGTTAAATTACATACACTAAATTAAACTTTTTACGTTAATTTGTGTCACTCCTTACTTTAACCATCATACTGTGAATAATTTTACGCCCTTAAAAATTTTCGTTTTCATCATAATTACACTTTTCTCCTGCCAATCGGCAGACAAAAGTCCCATCTCCGAATATAAAATTACAAGAACAGACTTCGATGACATACTCACCATCGAGGGCTTTGTTGAACCCACTCAATCCATTTCAATTGCTTGTCCGGGAAATACCGATGGAATTATTTCAAAAATTATTGAAGAAGGTACTCGTGTTGAAGAAGGCGATACTTTGGCCGTAATCGAAGATAAAGGACTCATCACCGATTACAATGAGAATCTGACAAAACTCGAAAATGCGAATGCTGAACTAAGTAAAAGCAAAGCTGATTTAGAGATGCAATATGCAATAATGGAAGCACAGGTAAAAACAAATGAAACCGACACCGAAATTGCGAATCTTGATTCTGTACAAATGCGATACCTCACCCCAAATCAGAGAAAAATCAGAGAACTGGAACTGAAACAAGCTGCTATCGAGAAAAAAAAGCTACAAACAAAGCTCGTTGCTTTAGGCGAAATTAATAGATCTGAAATAAGAAAGCTGGAACTAACCATTCAACAAATCCAAAATCAGCTGGAATCTTCGAAAAGACGTATAGATGCACTTACATTAACAGCTCCCAAAAGTGGCGTTGTTGTATTGGCTACACACATGATTACACGCAGAAAAATAACAGTAGGCGACCCTATCTGGGATAATATGCCGGTAGCTGCAATTCCCGAATCAAAAAATATGAAGGTACGAATTTATGCCACAGAAACCAATTACAAGCGCATAAATATCGACGACACCGTTAGCTATACTTTCGATGCAATGCCCAGGAATACCGCAACAGGAAGAATAACAATGAAATCGCCTGTAGGACAACCAATAACTCAAAAATCTAAAGTCAAGCTTTTTGAAATAGAGGCATCGATTGACAGTTCGTTGGTACTGCCCGATCCCGGTTTCACTGCCAATTGCAATATCATCCTCAACAAAGTAAGAGATACGATTGTAATTCCTCAAATAGCTATTTACGAAAAAGATTCAATGAGGGTTGTTTATGTAAAATCAAACAACGGTTACGAGATGCGGCAGATCATTTCAGGTATATCTTCGCCACGGAATTCGGTCATAGTAGCTGGCTTAAAACCCAACGAAATTATATCGTTAATTGAACCGGAATCCAAATTGATAAAAAAGAAAACCGTTCTTCCCGATTCTTTAAAACATAAATATTCAACTCAACTGTAACCAAATATCTTATTCTATAACCACCTCAAAAAAATCCAATATAATGACAAGATTATTTTCATATATAATACTGCCAATCATTTTGTTAGAAATTCTTGTATCCTGCCAGAAGGAAAAAGCGAAGGAAGTTCCGGTCAGCAATGTGCAAAAAGGAACTTTTTATCTCGATTTGTATGAAGAAGGCGAAATTGAAGCGATAAACTCTAAAAACATTTCCGCA
>JBBIID010000203.1:0-2663 GCA_037446675.1 Paludibacter sp. | reverse complement strand
TCAAATTGTAAAAGATGGTAAAGAGGTGAAAACCGGCGATACACTAATTGTATTCGACCCATCGGAAGTAAAAAAAGGAGTTGTGGAAGCTGAATCCCGCTTACAAATGAGCTATGCTGAGTTGGACAAGCTGGTAGCGCAGCAAAAATCCGATTTGGAAGGATTAAATGCAGACTACGAAAGTACAAAAATTGCTCAGGAAATTTCGAAGATACGCTTTGAATCGGCAAACTACGAAGCCGAAATTAAGAAGAAAGAAATCCGATTGAATTTGGAAAAAGCGAATATCGCCCTTATTCGCGCCAAAGAACAGATAGACAACAAAATAAAAATTCAGAAAGAAGAAATAAAACAGAAAAAACTTTCGATTGATCAGGACATTGCACGTTTGCAAGAAGCAAAAGAAACAATAACAAAACTGTTTCTTACATCTCCATCGCCGGGAATCGCCATTATCAGTAAAAGCTGGAGCAGCGGCAATAAATTTCAGATTGGCGACCAATGTTGGCCGGGATTTCCTCTGATCCAATTACCTGATTTATCAACACTAAGAGCCAATGTAAAAATAAACGAAGTCGATATTTCCAAAATAACGAAAGGATTAAAGGTTGAAATAAAACCAGATGCGTTTTCGGACAGCGTTTTTTCGGGAGAAGTTGTTTCAGTTGCAAATCTGGCTGTGAACAAAGATTCTAAATCAAAAATCAAAGTTTTCCCGGTTGAAATAAAAATAAACGAAACCAACGAAAAATTACTCCCGGGGCTTAATGTAAGTTGCAGAATTATATTAGGCAAAATTGAAAATGCAGTTTTTGTTCCGCTCGATGCTGTGCATGCCGAAGGAGAAAAGTATTTTGTTTATAAAAAAACAGCCGGAGGATTTGAAAAAGCTTATGTTGAAACAGGATCAAGCAACTCAGATTTTATAATTATCACTTCCGGAATTGATGAAAAAGACAAAGTCGCACTGGCCGATCCATTTGAAAAAGAACAAAAAGACGACAAAAAAGCAACTCCGGCAACTGAAGAGAAATAATATGAAAACAACACTTAAGAAAACAACTATACTTTTGTTATGGATTCTGATTGTTTTTGTCAGTTGTGGAAAAAAATCCGGCGAAGCTACAGAAGCAAATGATGCAAAAGGCACAAAAATAATTGAGACCGGCGAACTGGCGGCCATTGATACCCGCTCCATCATCATGCAACATTACGGAAGATATTGGTATCAGATGAAGATTATCGGGATCCTAAAGCATGGTTCTATCGTTCAGGAAGGTGATTCTATTATTCAGTTGGATGCTACTGAGATAAAAAAGTACATTATCGACCGCGAAAGTCAACTGGAAACCCAGCGAGCTGTTTTGGAAAAAATTCAGGTAAATCAAAGTAATCGGGAAAGCGATTTGGAATCGAATCTGAATAGTGAACTTGCTTCGTATAATTTAAAAAAGCTGGAGCTTGAATCAACACGATTTGAGTCGGAACGAACTAAAAAAATAAAACAACTGGAATTCGAACAGGCCAGAATCAGCCTCAAAAAAGTAAAAGAACAAAAGGAGTTGGATAAGACTATCGCCGCCGATGAGCTGAAAATTGAGAAAATTAAACTGGCTCAGTTGCAAAATGAAATCAGAAGTGCCTATGATATTTTACCCGCACTTACTATTCGCTCCCCGATTTCAGGGATATTTCAGATAGAGAAAAACAGAAGAACCGGCGAGATGATTAAAATCGGCGACGAACTTTACAGAGGAAACACACTTGCCAACGTTCCTGATTTAACATGGATGAAGGTGAATACTTACATCAGTGAGAATGACTTTTTAAAAATAAAACTGGGACAGAAAGTAATTGTCAGGCTGGATGCTCTACCCAAAGTGGCATTCGAAGGAAAGATTAACTATATCGGGAAACTTTGTCATTTGAAAGATGAAAAATCACGCCAGAAAATTTTTGATGTGGAGGTGAACCTGCTGAAACCGGACGAAAGACTAAAACCCGGAATGACTGTAAGCTGTGAATACATAAAAGACTAACTATGCAATTTGAAGAAAACATTCGTTTAGCACTTCGTGGACTTATCGACCACAAGTTCAGATCCTTCCTCACTATGCTTGGCATTATTTTCGGGGTAGCTTCGGTAATTACCATGCTATCGATTGGCGAAGGAGCAAAAAAAGCGGCCATTGCAAAATATCAGGATTTGGGTGTAAACAACATAATCATTCGCGAGAAGAAACTTACAGATGATGAACTCGAAGAAGTAAGAGCTAAATTCTCCGAAGGTCTTTCGCTTCAGGATGCCAAAGTCATTCAGGAAATTGTGCCCGGAGTTGTAAAAACAGCATCACAATCGGAAATAAATACCGAATTAAAATATGCCGACAAATCAGCAAAATCAACTGTTATTGGCATTACACCGGAATTTGTAGAGATGCTTAACTACAAAGCTGAGAAAGGAGAATTTATAAAAAAGGAACATTACGATAAAAGTCTGAAAGTTTGCGTTTTAGGGGCAGGTGTAGCCGCTACCCTTTTCAAAAACGAAAATCCGATAGGCAAAATGGTAAAAATCGAAGATCAATGGTTGGAAGTGATCGGAATTTTAAAATCGAAAGCACTTTTCACCGAAACCGTTGGCGAATTGGCAGCCAGAGATT
>JBBIID010000202.1:0-6135 GCA_037446675.1 Paludibacter sp. | reverse complement strand
TGTGCCAGTCCTGTGCCGACCACTCCGGTTATAAATACATAAAATATTAAGTTACCACTCCAATCTGGTATTGCAATTCTACTGTAGCTAAATGGAAGATATAGTAAGATGCCGAAAATACCTGCATAGATTACTGAATTGATTGGTCCGATTGTTTTGGATGCAACCCGCGCACAAATTGTATATAAACCGTGGGAGGCTACGGCAATAAGCATCCAAAAATCACCAATTCGATATTTCATGGAGATTAATGCTTGAATGTCTCCTTTAAAAATTACGATAACAACCCCAACAAATGCCAGTATTCCTCCAATAATTTTAATAACAGTCAACTGTTCCTTTAAAAGAAGAAATGCCCACACTGCTATTAGCACCGGATTTAATGCCGAAATAAAAGCAACATTGGCCGGTGTTGTAGTTTTGTATGCTTCAAACATCAATAAGTTCATAATAACAACATTAAACAAGCCCATGCCGATGAGAGGTAAGGTGTTTTGTTTAGTTGGTAATTTCAAGCCTTCACTCAAGGCTGCAATAGGAATTAGCACTATTACCGCCAAAAGCCAGCGGAACATAATCATGGTTGAGGCATTAATAGATTGTAATGCCAAGCCGATGGTAATAAATGATGCCGACCAGGATAAACTGGCCAACACCATTAGAAAAATTGACTTCTTACGTGTCATTGTTTTTAGAAAGTATAGTGAAAGCGAACATTCATAGTTTATTTTCCAACATCATCATGATCTGTACCGGTAATTACATCGTACCAATTCTCAATATCTTTTTCAAAATCAGCTGTTTTATATCTGTAACGTTCCAATGTATCTTTACCCAATGGCAAATGTACTGGTGGATTTTCGGCACTAGCCAGTTTTACAAAAGCCTCGGCTAATTTAACCGGATTACCAGGTTGCTTCTTGTTTACCTGCGTAGCGAATGCACGCATTTTACCAACCGTTTCGTCATAATCTTCAATGATATTAGGAGTCCGGCTTAGAGAAGATGTATCCAAGAAATTAGTACGGAAATAGCCAGGTTCTACAACCGTAGCTTTTATGCCCAGTGGAGCCAATTCCAGAGCAAGTGCTTCTGTTATTCCTTCAACTGCAAATTTTGTTGAACAATATAATCCCCAGCCGATAGAGCCTGACAGACCCCCAACCGACGAGATGTTGATGATGTGTCCACTTCGTTGCTTGCGCATGAACGGTAAAGTAGCCCGAATTACATTCAATAGCCCAAAAACATTGGTGTCATAGTTTCTTTTCACTTCTTCTGCCGATGCTTCTTCCACCGCACTCAATAAACCATAACCGGCATTATTAACCAACACATCGATGGAACCGAAATAATCAGTTGCTTGTAGGATGGCTTTGTTTGTCTGTTCCTCGTTGGTGACATCAAGTGGTACTATAAGCAGATTTTCATTACCATCTGTTTGTAATGTGAATTTACTCGGATTTCGAACAGCTGCAACCACTCTATCACCACTTGCCAAAACTGCCTTGGTAATCTCTAAACCGAAGCCTCTTGAAGCTCCGGTAATAAACCATACTTTCATATTCGTTTGTATTTAAATTGATAATGAAACAAAATTAGGCAAAGGAGAGAGGATAATTTGTAGTGTAATCAAAGCGGTTTATATGAATTTCAAATATACATGTTTGGTATTCTTTTAGAAGTATATGAAATCTACTTAAAAAAAACGAATGAATAGTATAATATTCTGAATTTAAGACAAATAAATATTTTATTTATTGGGGGCAATTACAAATTTGAAAGTTAGCATATAAAAAACTCTACGAAGGTTATTGATGAACATAATTGTTTAAATTTCGTGGATAAAGAATCTATATAGCTGATCCATTGTACAAGTTTCAGGTTCCTAACAGGATTTCTTACGGAAGTATAAATTATAATTAATCCATGAATCTGGTTATTGTCTACAAAATATTTGCTATATGGATGAGCTATAAAATTATGTTTGACAAATTGATTAACAAGTTCTTCAGTATTTATTCAGTTTGGCTAATATCCTGCAGTGCCAAATAAATGGATATTATGTTATTTCTATTGACAAATACCTATTTTAAGCAACAAATATTATAAAAAACACCTATCTCAGCGATCCATTAATCACAAATTAATACCTGTATTAATCTACACCGCTTACTTTTGTAATCAACAATAAAAAAGAAACAGATTTAATATTACTTTTTTGATAAACGGAGAAGCCTATCATATTTCCTCAAGTTAATCTTTTCTACGTGCTGCCGTAGCCTGTTATCCTGTCTTGCAGCCTCAATGCAAACTTGTCATTTTTGAGATGCAAAACAAAGTATGAACATTAAAATTAATAATAGGCAGATCAGTTAAAATCCTTATAGATAAATATCATGAAAAGTTTTTTTGTTATTCCTTATTGTTTTATTTCTTTTTTCAGAGATTTCGTTTTTAAAGCTGCTGATGGAGGATATAATTATGTTTTAATAATATCTATTAGCGATTTGAATTTAAGAATCGGAGTTTACGGACTAAAGGCTAGAAACGACAATTAGCTTAATTCGTTAGATCGTATATCTCCGATGAACACTTAACTTCAAAATTTTAAATATTAGCAGAGTATCATACTCAATTTTACATGCTGAATTAAAAAGAATCAAATTGGGTATTTCGATTAATAATAACGAAACCTAATTGAAAACAGCAATTTTCTTATATAGAATACCCTGCAATGATCATTAATTTTAAAACAATAAAAAATAAGAGGACTGTTTCTTTACAGTTTTAAATTTAAATACAACTCAATATTTATATATTTTATGAAAAAACACATAATGCTTATATTGGTTATTCTGATTTTTCTTAGGATTCAACCAGCTGCACAGATTCTCTCCTTTAGTAAGGAAAATAATAAGGTTTTGTTTCAAATGCAAAACAATTCGATGATAATATCGGTTTGTACCGACAATATTATTGAAGTAAAGTATGCGACTGGAGCGTCTGTTCCTGCTAAAACATCATTGACCGTTATAAAGAACTGGGAAACAGTTCCTTTTGATGTGACAGAATCGACAGAGTCAGTCACATTGAGAACCTCGAAATTAACAGTAATCATTGCTAAAGCTAATGCTACGATTGGCTTTTACACATCGGATGGCAATTTAATTCTTCAGGAAGACAGTAAAGTAATTTCGCCTCAAACGGTTAGTAATTTGAGTACCAACAGATGTATTGCTACTTTTAAATCGCCTGCGGATGAAGCAATTTACGGACTTGGTCAGCATCAACAAAGTGTTATGAATTTTAAAGGTAAGACGCAAACACTTGATCAGGCAAATATGGAAATCGCTTTACCCATTATACTTTCAAACAAAGGGTATGGACTACTTTGGGATAGCTATGCCCGTACTATTTTTTACGGAAACTATCTTTCATCAACCAAATACCAGTTCGATTCGGAAGCGGGCGATCAAATTGATTATTATTTCTTTTATGGACCTCAACCCGATCAAATTATTTCGGCATATCGAACAGCAACCGGTGCTGCCCCGCTTTTCCCTAAATGGGCTTACGGTCTTTTTCAATCGATGGATAAATACCAGAAATCTTCAGATTTATTAGACGTGGGATCAAAATACCGAAAAAACCATATTCCCGTTGATTGTATTGTTCAAGATTGGGATTATTGGGAGCCTTCGCCATGGGGTTCGCACATAATGAATCCGTCTAATTATCCGAATCCTGCAAAGTTAATTGACTCCCTCCACGTCCAGAATTTGCATTCTATGATTTCAGTCTGGCCTCTCTTTACAGCCGGAGATGCAAATTACAATGAATTTGCGGCTATCAATGCGATCTATCCGAGTAACGAAACACGACATTATTATGATCCCTACAATGATCAGGCTCGCAGTATTTATTGGCGTCAGGTAAAGGATGATTTGTTTGGTAAATACGGTTGGGATGCATGGTGGGCCGATTCGGATGAACCGGATGGTTCTCCCGGTTCGTATGATCGAAAAGCGTTAACTACAGCCTTAGGTCAGGGAGTTTTGTATTACAATGCCTATCCTCTCATGCATACGAAAGGATTTTATGAGGGTTGGCGTAACGATATTAAAATGAAAAGGGTTTTTACACTCAGTCGTTCGGCTTTTTTGGGACAGCAACGGAATGCAGCAGCTTCGTGGTCGGGAGATATTCAAAGTAGTTGGGTGGATTTTAAAAAACAAATTTCGGGTGGATTGAATTTCTCTTTAAGTGGAATTCCATATTGGACAACTGATATTGGAGGTTATTGGGGCACAGACTGGACAACCACTGATAACAGAGAACTTTTCACTCGTTGGTTTGAATATGGAACCTTTTGTCCTATCCTTAGAATTCATGGGAAACTGGAACGCTCTCTTTATTCCGAAACAGTATGGGATGCGGTTACTCGTACAACCTTGCTCAAATATGATAAATTACGTTACAGATTGATGCCTTATATTTATTCGCTTGGCTGGAAAGTAACGAATGAAAATTATACTATAATGCGTCACCTTATCATGGATTTTCCGAATGATTCCAAGGTAAATAATATTAGTAATCAGTTCATGTTTGGTCCGGCTTTTATGGTTAATCCAATAGCTGACAAGGGAATTGTTAATCGACAAATTTATTTCCCCGAAGGTAACTGGTACGATTTCTGGACAGGAAAACCTGTACAGGGTGGTATTACCTCTACCGTAAATTCACCAATTGATATTTTACCGCTTTATGTAAAAGCTGGATCAATTATTCCCATGGGACCTGAAATTGAATATGCTACACAATCAATCGATCCGACTGAAATCCGGATTTATATGGGTGCTAATGGTAATTTTAACCTATATGATGATGCAGGAGATACTTATAATTACGAACAAGGAGAATATTCGGTTATTCCACTTTCGTATAATGATACCGAAAAAGAATTGACCATTGGAACACGTCTGGGAAGTTATCCAGGAATGTTACAAAAAAGAAATTTTAAAATCGTTTGGGTAACTTCAGGACATGGAACAGGAGTAGATCAGCCTGTTGAATGTGATTCTGCGGTTGCCTATTCAGGATCGGAACTAAAGGTAAAATTTAATGACCAAAAGCAATTTTCCAAGACTCATTACGAAGCTGAAGAGGCCGTTCTTTCAACCGGAGTTTCCACATCAACCAATTTTAACGGTTTTATGGGAACCGGTTATGTTACCGGCTTAAGTCTATTAAAAAATTCGTCAATAAGTTTTGATATTGAAGTTAAAGAGGCTGGAAGTTATATAATCAAACTCAGGTATTCAACCCCTGATAATTCTATGAATACTAATCTTGATTTGTTTGCAAATGGATTAGAAATCAAAAATTTAAATTGTGATAAAACCATAAGTGGCAACTCATGGAGCGAAATAGCCTATATTCTTTATTTGCATAAAGGAGCAAATACAGTTAGTTTCAATTCGGCATATTCAAATGTCAATCTAGATTGTATTGACATTAGCTTACCGTCAAACCCAGAGGCATTAAATACTAACCTTAAGAAAATAATGCGAATGCGACTACAAGATACAAATTTGTATTTGGAAGATAAAAATGGTTCTCTAACTCTATCAGAAAAAAATGAAACTTCAAATGCACAAATGTGGATGATAGAAAAAATTCAGCAACCCTATTACAAAATCAGTTCGTCGGTCAGTAAAAAAGTATTGACTGTTGATGCAACTTCTTTAAATAAGGCCGTATCGTTGTCCGATTTTAGCGGAGCTACTGGTCAGCAATGGAAGATTGACGACCTCGGTTATGACCTTGCACGAATTAATGCAAAGTCGGATAATAAGACATTGAGCGTAAATTCGGAATTACTCGTTAAAGATTCCGATCAATATTTATCTTCGCAACGCTGGATTTTCGAAAATCCGATTATTGCTGCTGATGGAAATGGTCTTTTAGGTGAATACTTTAAAGGACTGAATTTCAATACCTCTATTTTCAAAAGAGTCGATTCCCAAATTAATTTCAATTGGGGACTGAATGCTCCTGATGCATTAATGCCAACGGATGGTTTTTCCATTCGTTGGACAGGTAAAATCAGACCTCAATATACCGACAATTATA
>JBBIID010000201.1:0-6143 GCA_037446675.1 Paludibacter sp. | reverse complement strand
TACGTATTGTAGGGCAAGGCAACGACATTAATAATTGGAACAGTTTTACAGAAGTTGAATTTCAGATGCAACCAGCAGTAAATTCAGTTCGAAATCCTAAAGTGGATAAAAACAAATTATCAATCTACCCGAATCCTAGTGGAGGGAATCAGCTAACTATTGCGTTGAACAAAGATGCCCTATATGAAAAAGTCAAAATAGATATATCCGATGTTCTTGGAAAAAACATTTATGCCAAAACCATAACACCGGATTCAAATATTATAAATTTAGCAGACATCCAGTTACAAGCCGGAACCTATATTGTGAAACTGGATAACACCGAATCAGAACTAACAGGATTGTTTTTGGTAAAATAAAAAAGATGTGAGAAATAAGTTGGAAGTTGCACAAACTGTTGATCGGTTTGTGCAACTTTTTGTATATATGTTGTTTTTAACCAAGAGCTTGTTTTAAGCTCGAAATTATAACATTATATTTTTGAAAATTCAGCTTGTCATCCAAATCATTCTTTATATTTGTAGTTAGAAACCGATTGTCTAAAACACCATGAAAAGAGTTACAGTATTTATATCTATTTTTTTGATTTACAATAATTTAATCGCATCTCAATACCCAATTGATTCTGTATTAAATCTAATTGATAAATCAATCGAAAACCACGAAATGTACACCCAGATTCGTGATGCCCGCATCAACGAACTAAAAAAGCATCTGAACAAGAAAGCCTCCGTACAGCAATACGAACTCAACGTCAGTTTATTCAAAGAATACCGTGCATATGAATGTGATTCTGCTCTTTATTACATAAACCAGAGCATAAAAATTGCACATCAGATGACCGATAAAAACCGAGAGTACGACAGCAGAATTAAGCTTGCTTATCTTATGGGATCAACGGGAATGTATATGGAAGCCGTTGATATTCTCTCCGGATTGAAACGAAGCCAGGTACCAGCATATCTTATTTCAGATTATTATCAAGCATATCTTCAGGCTTATGGTGAAGTTGCATACTACACTCAGGATAAAGTCATATCCGAAAAATATAAAGCCATTACAAATAGTTATCGTGATTCGCTCAGAAATTCATTACCACCTTCCAGCGAGATGAGCCTGATATTAAGAGAAACAAGAGCTAAAAATACAGGAGAAACCGAAGAAGCATTCAGGGTAAATGATTCAAGGTTGATGCACGCGAAACCGGGCACTTCAGGATATGCACTCGTAACATATCATAGGTCTGCCATTTACGAGCGAACTGGTGATGTAGAAGGACGAAAATACTATCTGGCTTTATCAGCCCTGTCGGATATCCAGTCCGCCACTAAAGATCATGCTTCACTATGGATGTTAGCAAAAATGCTTTATAATGAAGATGAAATTACCCGTTCGTATAATTATATGCGTTTTTCGTGGAATGAAACCATTTATTTCAATGCCCGACTTCGTCAGTTGCAGAGTGCTCTTATCCTTTCGTTAATTGATAAAACTTATCAGGCAACCATTGAGAATCAGAAACAAAAATTACAAAATTACCTAATATTGATTAGCGCGTTAACAGTATTATTGGTATTTGCCTTAATATTTATTTACCGACAAATCAAACGTTTGTCCGCAGCAAGAAAGCACCTTCAAAATGCAAACGATCAGTTAAAGGAATTAAATGAAGAATTGAAACAAGTGAATACTTGTTTACAGTCAACCAATCAGGAATTATCGGAATCGAATCAGATAAAAGAAGTATATATCGGACGTTTTATAAAGCTTTGCTCAACATATATTGACAAGCTGGATGAGTTCCGAAGAATGGTCAATAAAAAAATAGATAGCGATAAAACATCTGAATTGCTTAAATATACTCGATCGCAGGATGCTTTTGATGATATTTTTCAAGAGTTATATGCCAACTTCGACTCTGCCTTTCTTCGAATATTTCCTGATTTTGTAGAAAAAGTCAATAATTTATTGCACGAAGAGGAAAAGATCATTCTTAAATCGGATGAGCTATTAAACACTGAATTGAGAATTCTTGCCTTGGTAAGACTTGGTATTCACGACAGCTCTCAAATCGCGGATTTTCTCCGCTATTCTGTCAATACCATTTATAATTACAGAGCAAAGGTAAAGAATCGGGCAATTTCAAGAGACGATTTTGAAGACTCAATAATGCTGATAAAATAGGAAAAACGCAAATAAATAAGAAAAGCTGTTCATGAATAAATGAACAGTTTTTTTATTCTCAATAAAAATTGAATCCCAATCCTGCTCATAAAATATTCTTTATGAGAACAACCAACACTTATTGTATAAAACCGTCCATTTTTTTTACTTAAAAACAGTTTCTAGCAGTATTTATTTTTGTAAATAAACATGAAAAATCGCTATATTTTTTCATAAAGCATCCACTTTTTCGATATAACACAAACAATACAAAAGATTATAAAACAATTATTTAAATGACAATATCTATTTTATAATCCACCAAAACATTCCACCCAGATAAATAGCTTCGAAAAATATATACTTTTGATTCGGTAAAAGATTTCGACAACCTTTAAATCTATTTATTGTTATAATGAGATCACATTCTACTTCTATTTTTACGTTTCTAGCTCTCTTGTTATTTCCAGTTTTATCGACTGCGCAAAACACAGGATTCGTTCACGCATCGGGTACCAGTATTTTAGACAACCAAGGACAGAATATTATTTTCAGAGGCATTGGCACAGGAAACTGGATGCTTCAGGAAGGATATATGATGGGCACCAGCGGAGCTACCAATGGCACTCAGTGGCATTTCAGACAAAAGCTTATTTCAACTATCGGACTTGAGAAAACCAATCAATTTTTTAATGCTTGGTGGGACGATCATTTGCGTAAAGTAGATGTAGATTCCATGGCTGCGTGGGGGTTCAATAGTATTCGCGTGGCAATGCATTACAAAATGTTCACTTTACCTATCGAGGAAGAGCCTGAGGCTGGCAAAGATACCTGGCTTGAATCCGGCTTTCAACGAATCGACAATTTGTTGCAGTGGTGTGCAGAAAATCATATGTATTTGATTCTCGACATGCACGGTTGTCCAGGAGCTCAAGGGAGTGATTCCAACATTTCGGACTACGATTCTTCGAAACCATCGTTGTGGGAAAGCGAAGAGAATAAACGCAAATTGGTAGCTCTTTGGAAAAAACTGGCACAACGTTACTCACAAAGTCCATGGATTGGAGGATACGATCTTATAAATGAGCCTAAATGGGATGCTCTGCAAGCAAATTCCAACCGCGATTTATGGGATATGTTTAAACGAATTGTTGATGCAGTACGCGAGGTAGATAATAATCACTTGATTTTTCTAGCGGGGAATAATTGGGGGAACAATTATACCGGATTACCAACAATATCAAATTGGGGAGGAAATATTGCATTGAGTTTTCATAAATATTGGTCGTACAATAGTGCAACAGCCATAGACTGGATTATCAATTTAGGAAAACAACACAATGTTCCTATTTGGTTGGGCGAAAGTGGCGAAAACTCCAATACATGGTTTGCTGATTTGATCAGATTGTGTGAGTCAAAGAATGTTGGCTGGTCATGGTGGCCTGTAAAGAAAATGGGCATCAATAATATTCTTCGTTCAAAATCAAACAGCGAGTATACACAATTGATGAATGCCTGGAAGAACAATTCATCAATAAATACTACTACCGCGTTCAATGGCTTAATGAAGTTTGCAGAAGATCACAAATTCGAGAATTGTGCAATACAATACGACGTGATTGATGCAATGATCACCCGTCCTCATACCAACGAAACAAGACCGTACAAAAATAATCAAATTGGCTCAGAAATTTTTGCAGTAAATTATGATTTTGGGCCTGTGGGTTACGCTTATTTTGACAAAGGTGATGCCGATTATCACAGCAGCGGAGAAACATATACTAACTGGAATCAAGGTTGGACATACAGAAATGATGGCGTTGATATCCAATCCTGCTCCGATCAAATTAATAATGGTTATTCTGTAGGTTGGATTGAAGATGGAGAATGGCTAAACTATACCATATCTTCGGCAGAGCCCAAAGCATATTCAATATTCTTCCGTTATGCCAGTCAAACTGGAGGAGGACGAGTATATGTGGAAATAAATGGAAAACGCGTATCCCGTTCGATAGACTTACCAGCAACCGGCAGCTGGACGACATGGAATACCGCAATAATCCCTAATTTAATTTTTCCTCAAGGCGTTATTAAACTTAGACTTGTGTTTGAAAAAGGTAATTTCAATTTCAACTATTTCAAAATTACAAGTGCCCGTGATATTGAGAATGTAAATTTTGATTTATTATCGGCCGAAACTGATAGAATCAAAAATGAAATTATTCTCGATTTTAACCAGCAGGTAGATCAAATTTCTACAACTGATCTTAATGTTAAAGTGAATGGCACTGTGGCTAGTGTTTTATCAGTAAAAAAAAACAATGATAATCCACAACAAATAGTTCTTTCTATCGATCAGTCGATATTAAGCAATAGTGCTATTACAATTGACAATTCTTCGGAAACATGTTTAAGTGGAAGCAAAAAACTGACGAAGTTCAGTGGATTTGAAGTAACAAACAAGGCTGCACAACATTTTTCAGTTCCGGCTAAAGTTAAAGCAGAAAATTTTGCTGCTAACAACGGTTTCGTTTTTCAAACCTGCGAAGATATTGATGGCGGACAAAATGCAGGATATACCAATTCTGGAGATTATCTTGATTTTATTATCTATGCCGAATCCGCAGGTGAATACAACACCGACTTAAGAGTGGCAGTAAACGCTGCTACTGCCCGTTTGGCTTTTTACGACATTGCCGACAAAAGTACTCTTCTTAAAACCGTGACCTTACCTTATACAAGTGGTTGGCAGCAATGGCGAACGGTGAGCACCACAGCAAATCTAAAGCAAGGGAAGAATATTTTCAGAGTTATGGCCATTTCCGACGGGTTCAACCTTAACTGGATTGAATTCAAAACGAAAGAAGGCACGGGTATAAGTTCAAAGTCTGCCGACAAATGGGACATTTATCCAAACCCAGTAAAAAGCAAGTTGACAATATCTCTTGATGAATCATCAATTGAGGCAATCGTAACCCTTTATGACGCAACAGGAAAAAAATTAAGTTCAACAATATTAAATGATAAAATCAATCAACTTGATATGAGTAACTATCAGGAAGGAATGTACATATTAAAAATAAACAGAGGAAATGAAATGACAACAAAAAAAATCCAGATTTTGAAATGAGAATTTACTAACTAATTATTAATAAAAAATGAGTCGTATTTACGCTATTCGTACTAATTAAATCTAATATTTTTTATGCAAAGGAAAATTATTACTTGTGTTCTATTCTTTTTAGCGTTGACTGTACCGGATATTCTGGCGCAATCAACTATTATAAAGGGGATGGTAGTGGATCAGGAAGGAACCCCCTTACCCGGTGTATCAGTTTTAATAAAGAAAACTGATAAAGGTAGTATTACATCAATCGATGGGAAATATGCGATCTCCAGTGTATCACCTAAAGATTCTATTGTTTTTTCGTACATCGGTTTTGAAACCCAAACTTATCTTGTTGGCAACAAACAAGTTCTTGATGTAATTATGAAAGAGTCAACAGGTCAATTGGAAGAGTTGACTGTAGTCGCTTTTCAAAAACAGAAAAAGGAAAGTGTGATTGCATCTGTTGCAACACTCAATCCCAAAGAGCTTAAAGTGCCTCAGGCAAACATGACAACAGCTCTGGCCGGTAAAATTGCAGGGATTATATCCTATCAACGTTCAGGAGAGCCAGGACAAGATAATGCTGAATTCTTCATCCGTGGGGTAACCACTTTTGGATATGGTAACAAACCTTTGATTTTGATTGATGGTTTGGAATCGACCACAGAAGACTTAGCACGCATGGAGCCTGATAACGTAGAGAGCTTCTCGATTATGAAAGATGCTACTGCTACTGCATTGTATGGCGCTCGTGGAGCTAATGGTGTTATCCTTATCACCACCAAAACAGGTAAAAAAGGAAAAATGGTAATGACAGCGCGTATTGAAAGTAACATCTCGACACCAACAAAAATGAATAAATTTTTAGATG
>JBBIID010000200.1:0-6144 GCA_037446675.1 Paludibacter sp. | reverse complement strand
CAGAACCTTGCATGGAAGTAAGCATTGGATATTTGCAGTTGCGGAAGTAATTTCCTTCTACAAAAACGGATGAACCTTCCGTTGAGCCTACACCGTATTTTGCAATTCCGTCGTAGTAGTTATTATACACATGTGCCGAATAGAAGCGTACGCGTGGATGACGGGAGTCGGAGTGGTCGTACCAATTATGGTGATAAGTAATAAACAATCCGCTGGTGGTGCCTTCGCTCAATCCGAGTAAATTACATTTTCCTGAATCCCAAAAGTGGTTGTACGAAAAAGTTACGTAAGTTGATTTTTTACAATCCAATGCACCATCTCCTTTTATTTGGTCGGCATCGCTACCGGCATTTCCATAAAACATGTCACAGTTGTGAACCCAAATATAATCGTTGTCCTGTTGCAATCCGATATTATCGCCTTCGCTGCTGTTACAGTTCATTGTTCCAATGTTTCGGATTTCGATATTGGAAGCGTTTTTTATGCGTATTCCCCAACCATCAGCCACTGCATCGTCTCCAACTCCTTCGAAAGTAATATAGCTGGAGGCATTGTTGTCGTTTTCGATTACAATATCCCCGCCCAACATATAGCTGAAGTCAGTAATTTGCCCGATTAAGCGAACAATCAAAGGACGAGTGTCTTTTCCCTTTTTAAATCCATCGAGAATGGTTTGCAGTCCAACACAAGGATTTGCATTGGCGCTTGTTACGTCCATCGAAATGGTATTCTTTGTGCTTTCTGTAATATATAAAATAACGGCATTGTCTTTCGGAGTTCCGTCAGCTTTGTATGCCCCCGGCACACGTCCGTTCCAGAATGCGTAACCACTTCTATCGTGTGCTGTTACTATGATATTACCTGTTGTTGCGGCATCTCCCTCCGTACCAGAAATAACCGGTACAACCTTAAGCGTGTAAGTTCCGGCTTTAAGACCTAATACATCAGCCCGAAAATATGTCCCGTAGCTACGAATAAGTTGAGTATCAATTTTTTTATCGGTGATACCTTCGCCACTGTAGTATACATTATAGCTATCGGCACCTGCAAGAGGTTGCCATTTTACAAATGCCGACTCCAACCAACCGGCCGACTCACTGATAGTTACCGACTCCGATCTGGCGTTAATCGCAGTAAGTAATACAAGAATAAAAGGGATAAAAAATTTCTTCATTTGATTGTGATAAAAAATAGATGATATGATTAACTGTTTGTATATTTTTTCGACGAGACAAAGTTATGTTGAAGTTGAGCGCATAAGGTAGATTATTTGATTTATAATGTGGAACTTTTGGTCGGCTGAGTTTTATGGAAAACTGGCTTAAATAGATAAATATTTAAGACGATTGTGAAATGTTATATTCAATTAAGCGCATATTGAATATCCACATAAAATGCGGATTTGTCCACATTGACACAATTAAATCTCGTTACATTTGTAACATAATAATTCTGTGTATATTAGTCATGAAAAAATCAGTCATTCTTTTAGTTTTCTTATCTCAAACCATTTTGTTTGCGAATCACATTTCAGCAACAACATATTATGTTTCACCTTCGGGAACATCCTCTGCTACTGGAACGATCTCTAATCCATATAGTTTTACTACTGCTATTGCGAAATCTTTGACAGCAGGCGATTCGATCATTGTTCGTGGAGGAATGTATAGTTTTAGCAGTACTCAAAGTTGTTCTAAGTCGGGTTCGGCAGTCAGTTTTCTGCATATTGTCAATTATCCGGGCGAAATTCCTGTTTTTGACTTTCGTAATCAGGCTTATAGTAGCAGCAATCAAGGCTTCAAAATTTCAGGAAACTATGTTCATGTAAAAGGATTGATTATTCAGGGAGCTGGCGATAATGGGATGCAAGTTACCGGAAGTAATAATAAAATTGAAAATTGCGCTTTTCGCTGGAACTGCGACTCTGGACTTCAAATGAAAACCGGAAGCAACAACCTGATTTTGAACTGCGATTCTTACGAGAATTTCGATTATATGTCCGGTGGAACAACGAGTCCAGATTACGGTGGAAATGCCGATGGTTTTGCCGATAAGCAATACACCAATGCTGGAACAAATACTTACAGAGGCTGTCGTTCGTGGAAGAACAGCGACGATGGTTGGGACAGTTATGAGAAAATTGGAAATACCGTTTACGATAATTGTTGGTGCTATGCCAACGGACCCGCTAGTTTTGATATGACAGATCATATCCGCTTTAAGAAAGACAGCGCTGCCTGGTTTTCAAAATTCAAAGATGCTTCAAATCGCTATGTCGTTAAGAATTATGGAAATGGTAATGGATTTAAAGTTGGCGGAAATTATACTGCAAACAATGCTACATTGACGAATTGTGTTTCGGTAGGAAATACGGTAAAAGGCTTTGATCAAAATAATAACAACGGTATAATGACACTTTACAACTGTACCGGATATGACAACAAACCGGATTACGGATTTTCGAATAGTGGGTATGGAACATTGGTGATAAAGAATTGTGCGACACTTAATTCGAGAAGTTCCAATTCGTTTAGAACTAAAACAGTTACTCAGGAATATAATTCGTGGAATTCAGGATTTGCTTGCGTGTCGGCTGATTTCTTGAGTTTGGAATCAATACAGCTAATAAATGAGCGGCAAGCCGATGGTTCGTTGCCTGAGATTACTTTGTTGCATCAAACTTCTACCAGTGGAATGATAGATAAAGGAACTAATGTCGGGTTGGCCTTTGCAGGCTCAGCACCCGATTTGGGAGCCTTTGAATATGGGGTATTTACCACCGTTGATAATGTAAGAGAAAATGAAGTGATTTGGGTAAATTACAACACAATAAATAAAGAGATTGCAATTCTGGCAGAAACAGCTGAAGTAGATATCTATCAATTAAATGGAGCCAAAGTTTATTCTTTACGGAAATATTCCGACCAAACGATTATTCCTGCGAACGAATTTGGTAAAGGAGTTTATCTGATTCGTGCTATTTTGAAAAATGGTAACATGGCAACGAAAAAGATATTGATAAATTAATAAAAGGTTTCACTATAAAAAGCCCGCTATAAGATTCTGAATATTATACCGGGCTTTTTTGTGCGAAAACTATTCTTAGTTAGCTTTTAGTTCCCCTTTCTTTTTTACATAAATAGATAAAAGAATGGAGACCGTTAGAAAGGTTACAATTACTCCCAACGAGGTAAAGTTTGAAATATGATAAGAATAGCCGAAATCGATGGAGAATTCGTTCAGACACATTTTAAAACCGATAAAGGTAAGAATGCCTGATAACGCATATTTTAGGTACTGGAAATAATCCATAATACCGCTCAGCGCAAAATAAATAGAACGAAGTCCAAGAATAGCGAATATGTTGGAAGTGTATACAATAAACGGATCTTTCGAAACGGAAAGCACAGCGGGAATAGAATCGACTGCAAAAATCAAATCGGATACTTCGATAAACAGTAACGCGATGAAAAATGGCGTTGCGTACAGAATTTTATTTTTTCGGATAAAAAAGTGAGGTTCTGATGAATCGTTGGCAACCGGTATTATTTTTTTGAAAATACGAATGGCAATATTCTTATCCGGATTGAACTCAGCATCTTCTTTTTCGAACAACATTTTTATTCCGGTAAAAATCAAAAATGCTCCAAAAATATACATTATCCAAGCAAACTTATTAATCAGCGCGACTCCCGCAAAAATAAATATCGCACGCATAATGACTGCCCCAATAATTCCCCAAAAAAGAATTTTATGTTGAAATTTAGGTTCTATTTTGAAAAACCCGAAGATCATTATAAAAACGAAGAGATTATCAACGCTCAACGATTCTTCAATAAGGTAACCGGTAAAAAATTCCAGTGCCTTTTGTCGTCCAAGTTCGAAGTTGGTCATATTACCAACAACAAAATAAATTCCCACATTAAAAAGCAAAGCCAACCCAATCCAGAACACGCTCCAAAGCAGAGCTTCCTTTACTTTAATTGCCTTGTCTTTTTTATGAAAAATAAAAAGGTCGAGCGTAAGCATGACAACCACAAACAACACGAACCCAATCCAAAAACCAATGTTAACTTCCATCTTTTTTATTTTTTTTGCAAAGATATAAAAATAAACAATTGATTATTCCATTCTGTTTTTGTTTGAAAAAATAAAAGTGGTGGAGGTTAATCGTTGAAATTTAATTTCGTAAGTCCGGCTTTTACATCCTGATTTTGCATGAAAAGATTCCACAACAAACCTGTACGGTAGTTTTCGATCATTACCACAATTGGACCTTGATCGATAGCCAGATATGACGACGCGAACCAGCGTTGATTCAGGTTGAAAGCATCTTTAAATCCGTATTCTCCAAAAATTTTATCGCCAAGTGTGTAGTAAAAAAATGCAACGCTTTCATACTTTCAGCCGGAGTATAAGGGAAAGAGGCCAATGCAGCTGCTGGGGCAATTGTTCCACCATCGTTGTTGGGCGAAGAGGCAGTATAACCATTAGGAATATCGCTGGCTGTCAGTCCCCAGCATTCGGAGCTATAACCGTAATTTTTTTTCGGATTTGTCACGCAATAATTATAATTAATTTGGGCATGAGCGGTATTTTGTGTCCAATAGTTTGCGTATTGATCCGAAAGATTCCGCGGGTCGAGTCCGAGAAACGAGTAATGAGTAAAGAATAACGGTCCACCTTTATCTTCGCCAAGTGGAAGCGTAATTCCATAAAAATTTTTGCCATTTTTTATGGCTCCGTTACGAGCCCAACCTTCGTCGTAAACCGATTTTGTAATTGGGTGGGTTGGGGAAGATGCTGCAAGAACATAAACAATCAGTCCTTCGTTCCAGCCTGAAATTGGCATATTCATGTCCCAGTTGTAGTTGGGTGACCAATGCCAGTAAAGTTTTTGTTGACCGTTTTGCTGAAACCATGTCCATTCTACAGCTTCCCAAATTTTTTGAATGGTATCGCACATAGCTTTTTCGGCGATATTTCCATTTTTGAAATATTGTTGAACGGTAAGTAAACCTTGTATCAAAAAAGCGGTTTCAACTAAATCCGCGCCATTGTCTTTTGTGCTGAAAGGTTGAACCTTTCCTGTTGTGCCGTTCAGCCAATGGGGAAAAGCTCCATGAAACCTGTCGGCAGAAGTATTCAGGAAGTTTACGATTTTGTTTAACCGTTCAAATCCCTGGTCGCGGGTTATAAATCCTCGTTCGATGGCTACCGGAATTGTCATAATGCCAAATCCAGATCCTCCGGAAGTAACGGTTTCGCCCGATCCGTATCGTTCGCGCGCTAATCCGGAAACGGGATGTCCATAGTCCCAGAAATAGGAGAACGTCTTTTTCTGCACTAGCGTCAGCAGACTATCGTCTGAAATGATTGGAAATTTTGGAGTGGAATCGAGTTGAGTAATAAAAGAGAACTGATAATCTTTTGCTATTTGTACTCCCAGATTTTCACCTGAATTGATGTAGAGGTTATACGTTGATAAATAGCCAAGAGTTTTTTGGTATTTTAAACGCAGTATATTTGGTTGATTTGTATTTAAAATTTGCCAGTCATTCTCTGTGAAACCATTTATGTAAATTCTTTCACGATTGAATTTTGCTGTGTCAATATTTGCTGAAAAGAAAATTTCAATCATTGTTGAATCTACAGTCATTGGATGATATTTTATTCCTTCTGTCAATTTAACGCTGTTTATTTTTACAGAATCGATCACAACATTGGCTAAAGGAGTCGGTAGTTCTTCTTTGCAAGCAGTAAAAGAGACAAAAAATAGAACGATTAAACAGAGACGGAAAAGACTGTGCATAATGAAAAATTTTAAATACATAATCCTGAACAACAGGCTAGCTGCTGTTCAGGATTACTAAGATTAAATTTTAGTGGAATTATCTTCCTGCTTTTTCAAGTTCATACAATGCACCAATTTCAGCAGTTGTAAGAAGTTTGTTGAATACTCTTACTTCATCTATTTCGCCTTTCAATGCAGAGTTCCATGTTTCCTGATTTGTATTTTCGGCAACCGACCAGGTTGCTCCAATAATTGGATATGATGGAGTAAATACTGAGAATGGCATAGCTTCACCATTGTTTCTGCTTTCCCAAGCTGAGTTGGAAATTTTTACACCGTTTACATAGATT
>JBBIID010000199.1:4405-6172 GCA_037446675.1 Paludibacter sp. | reverse complement strand
ATTTTGGGTTCAACCATTTGCGTCCCATAAGTCCTGTGTAATTGTCCCCACTTCCGTTAGAGTTAGCTGGCCCGTCTAATCCATTGATATTAATTTTAATAGTATCTCCGGGAGCTATAGCATATTTATACGGAGTTTGCATAAGGTATTTATCCGTTGTAGTCAACACATTAGCTCTAAAGAATCCTGTTCCATAAGCAGTAGTTGTGTTACCATCGTCAACTACAAATTTAGCAATAGGCGTTGAAGGATCAAAAGTTTCTTTAATGATACCTCTACGTACATCCATCTGTATTCCTTTAAATACGTCGCCAGGTAAAATAAGCGAACCTTTCAAACGTGGCTCTGCATTTGCAAAAAGAGCGTAAGGTGAATCGTAAACTATATAATTGTTTGATGCATTTGTTGTTTTCATCCAGCCTGTTGCAGGATCAATTGGTAGACCGTCAAAAAGTTCCATCCAATCGAGAGTTACACCATAACGGCCACCATATGTTGAAGCCATACGAGCAGGTGAATAGATACAATCGAAACTATGTACATAATCTTTCAATTGATATTGACGAATAAAAACAGATTCAGGTGAATTGTCTGCTTTAACAAACACATTTGCAAATCCTAAATCAGGTGTTCCAGATTCTTTATATAATTCATATCCGCCTTCTTCTACTACTTTTGAAGCATCATAAGCCTGTTGGAAATAATCATTAGCTCTTTCAGCTGGAATACCCTGCAACATTACATTATCAACAGTATAATTATAATTTCCGCCATATCGGGCAATTGCCCCTGCAAAAATAGCTACGCGAGATTTGAATGCAGCTGCAACATATTTATTTGCACGACCATTCACTTTTTCGCTAGACATATTTGCGATAGCATAATCTAGATCCTCTAGCATAAAATCATAAGATTCCTCACAACTTGATCTTGCTACCCACAATGAACTTGGATCACCTTCTACAGGATATTGTACTTCCTTTACAAGTGGAACTCCTCCATAACGTTTTACCATAGCAAAATAAGTGTAGGCTCGAATAAAACGTGCTTCTGCAATCCAGTTTTCAGCTTCCGAAAGGACTCCAATATAATTTGGTAAATCTTTGAGCAGGTCGTTCACTGCTCTAATAACCTGATATCCATCTGACCAATAGCCGGTTGTATGTATATACATTCCAGGATTATTACCATGAACATTTTCACCTGTAGCAAGCTGTGGCCACATTATATCATTCCACATGAAATAACCGCCATGATCCAATAAATTACCGCTCACGTTGAAGTCTTCCATAGGTAAACGATTGTAAAGTCCGGCCATATAGGCTCTCATCCCGTTTTCGCTATATATATCTTCTTTTGTCAAAATGTTTTTAGGTGGTATATCAAGTGAATCGATACATGAAACCATTCCGACTGATAAAATTGCAATTAAAAATATTATTTTTTTCATGTCTGTTCCTAAATAAATATTATTAAATTTCTACATTCAGACCAAAGTTCACCGTTTTATTCAACGGATACATTTGTCCATACAACTCAGCTGGGCGTTCCGGATCAAGACCTACAACACCTGTTAAAGTGAAAAGATTGTATGCATTCACATAAAGTCTTACTCCAGAAAAACCAATCTTTTTAAGCAGATTTTGAGGGATATTATAACCTACTTCAATAGTTTTTAGACGCATATATGCACCATTTTGCATACCAAACTCAGAGTTAGAATCTGGAGATTTTCCTCCATATGGATAACGTCCTGATACCCACTCA
>JBBIID010000199.1:0-4384 GCA_037446675.1 Paludibacter sp. | reverse complement strand
CTACAGGATGCCAACGGTCAAGCAAAAGATTTACGGCATTTCCGCCCCACATAAGAGGTGAAGCAAGTTGTTCGCCATAAGCAACATTACTCATTGCTGCACCTTGAAAAAGCATACTAAAATCAAAAGCTTTGTAAGATCCACTAAGAGTTAATCCAAAGTTCATCAACGGATAGTTGCGTTTATCAGAACCTTGATAAGAAGTGATTCCGATTGGATGATCATCACCACCATCAATTACACCATCTCCATTCCAATCTTCATAAATATAATCTCCGGGAAGTACATCCAATCCAACATTGATAGGCGAAGTTGCAATTTGTTCATAACTTTCATATTGACCTACAGCTCCTTTTCCAAACCAGATATCATTGTTCCGATTAAGAGGACTATTACGCCAGTTTTCGTAAGAATTGCCTGATGGTGCTCTTTCTGAATAAATATTCATACTTCTTGTCATCGCAATATTACCGGTTGCATTGTATGTGAAGCCTCCAATTCTGTTATGATGACGTATTTCCAATTCGAAACCTTTAGTGCGATCGCTGTTTAAGTTTTCTTGTGGCATCAATGTACCAAAAGTTCCGGGTAATGATACTAGACGATTAGCCAGCAAGCCATCTCTGTTTCGTTGGAAAAGATCAAGCGAAAATCCGATTAAACCATTGAATGCATCTGCATCGAGACCGATATTAGCCGTTTTAGAAGTAAACCATGTTATATTTGGATTTGCAGCTACACGGAATCCAAGCGCGTTTATATATTGATTACCAATCATATACCCCGATGGAAAACCATCATTTCCAAATCTATTGTTTCCAACCTCCCTTGGATAGTCATAGCCTGTCACCCATTGGTAATCAACCGCAGAATCATCACCCAAAATACCATAAGACCCTCTTAATTTAAGATTTTGAACAAAAGGCAAATTTTCTTTTACAAATGACTCTTCAGATGCACGCCAACCTAGCGATCCACCAGGGCAAAACCCCCATTGTTTTATAGGCGCAAATATCGAAGAACCATCTCTACGGAAACTAAACTCTGCTAGGTATTTACCTGCATAATCATAGTTTAAACGTCCCACAATACCTTTCACAACGTAATCAGTTATACCGTCTGCATTTGCTGTTCCCACTTGATTCAACGTATTTCCAGCGTATAAATATGGTATTGGAACATCAAATTCACGGTAAGCGGAAAGATTATCTCCACTACTACGACTTTCTTCATAAAGCAATAACGCACCTACGTGATGTTTCTTTGCAAAAGTATTATCGTAGTTAATCGAAGCTTGCCACAAATGAGTTTGTCCCAGCCCGTAAGAGCGACTAAGATTAGTTTTTTGTCCACTTGCAACAGCAGTGTACGGCGTATAAACATCGGTAGCACCGTCATATTCGTACACATTGTATTCCTTGCTGAAAGTTGTATTATCTGTAAGAGTTAAATCATAAGCATATTGTCCTTTCAATTGCAATCCTTTAACATGCGGAATATCATAAGTAATTGTTCCGCTGGATTGGAACATTTTACGATCATTTTTAACGAAGCCTGATATGCCAGCATCACTAATAGCTACAACGTTTGGAACACCTGTAGAACGCTGTAGATAATTTGGATTATTGTTCGCATAAATAAAATCATTAGGAACTGATCTCCACAAATAACCATAGATTTCAAACGTATTAGTCAAAGGTCGTTGTTTATTATCCATGATACCATTGACATTTAATGATAAGTGTAGTCCTTTTGTAATTTCGGCATTAATGTTTGAGCGCAAATTAAAACGATCGTAATTTAAATCTCCACTACGAAAGAAACCATCCTGTTCTGAGTAACCAAAATTCACAAAATAATCAATTTTATCGCTACCCCCACTAAAATTCAAGTCGTGTTGAGCTTGTGCAGCAGTATTCGTTAATACAGCATCATACCAATCGCTCGATTTTAATGTTCCGTTACGATATTGATCAATTTGTTCATCGGTGTAGGTAAGTTGAGGGTTTGTGATATTTCTCATAGTAGTTGTATTAAACAACATCATTCTATCGACAGCACCTACAGGTTTTAATAAATCGGCAGGAGTTTGAATACCATAAAGCACCGAATACTTTATTTTATTTTTACCTTTTGTACCTCTTTTTGTAGTGATAAGCACTACCCCGTTGGCAGCTTTCACACCATAAACAGCGGCAGAAGCATCTTTTAACACCGATATATTTTCAATTTCGTCCGGTGATAAACGAGCAAAACTATCATCGCCACGAGGAACTCCATCGATAATAATTAATGGTTTTCCAAATCCACGAATATCAAACTGGTTATTGAACTCACCTGGTTCTGAAGTTTTTTGAATAACACGCACTCCGGGAACTTTACCAGTAAGCATATTTTGGGCATTCTGGTTTTTTGTTATGCTCAGTTCCTTGCTACTAACAGCTGCAACCGAACCTGTAATTGATCCTTTTTTTTGTGTTCCATATCCAACAACTACAACTTCATCCAAATTCTGAACATCTTCTGATAATACTATTTCGTAATAATCTTTCGAACCAACTTCTATACTAACATTTGAATAACCAATATAAGAGATAATTAAAGTTGTTTTAGGGCTAACTTCGAGCGAGAACTTACCTGACAAATCGGTAACAGTTCCAATTGCTTTTCCTGATGCGGCAACGCTTGCTCCGATAATTGCTTCTCCTTTGGAATCAACTACCATACCGGTAATTCTTTTTGCACCTTGAGCATTTATAAATTGAAGATTGAAAATGCAAATCAATAAAAACAAAGGAATGCGTTGCAAATAATTTTTATTTATAAAGAATGAATTTTTGTCTTTTTTCTGTTTTTTAAATAGACTAACGTTCATAAATTAAATTTTTAAGGTTGATACAAATTTGAGATACAAACTTACAATCCTCAAAGGATTGAATCATCTTTTGATTTTCGGAACAAGGAACTCTTATAAGTGTCCTGAGTGTACATAGTTTTTTCATGATATAAATTAATTAATGATTGGAAATATTTTTTTACAAGCTGCAAATATCTACTTACACCTTTACTCTTTGCATTAATTAATCATTAATTAAAAGAAAAACTTTAGGCGTAAATAAAAAAAACCGTTTTAATTTTATCAAAACGGTTTTTCACTCAAAGCATAGGAGAGTAACAAGATTCAGATCAACTAATTACCTGATCGAATGTAAATTTATAATTCGCATCGAACCAGGCCTGATATTCTTTAATAAAGGTGGTATAGGCATTGCGAGCCAGCCCATTTTTACCCATTTTTACTAAAGTTTTACATTTTAGCTTTAACGCATCTTCGTTAAGAGGATCGTGGATAAAAATTGCATTGGCAATATCAATATAAACAGAATCGGTGAAAGATTCGTCATTGCGGTTAATCAAATCGAGCAGTAAATCTATAAAATCGTTAGAAAAATCTGATTTAAACGAATCAACCCATTCGACTTGTAAGTTGGGCAAAAGCTCGCCTTCCGAAGCTATCGACAATAATTTTTTAAGATCGTTTATATCGGTTCGCTTGCTCGATTTTATATTTTTGAGCAATAAAAGAGCTTCATAATAGTCGCAGTAAATTTCGTCGCCAAATTCAAGTGACCAGTAGGACCCTTGCTTATTAAATTTAGCTTCACCTACAGATTCGAAGATCTGCCTTATTTTACTCATGGCAACGCCTCTGTTGTTGTTAGCACTTTCTTCACTTTTGTCAAACCAGAGCAATTCCTTTAGCTTTATAAACGATATTCCTTTTCCATTTTTAATTGTATTTAGCAAAATCAATAGAAAAAGATTTTTTATTAATGGTTTGAATTCAGAAGTCAAATCGTTTCCCTCCCGATCTATCACCTGAAATCCACCAAACAAAAATATCGATTGTTTTCGCAATGTTTTTACAGTATTTATTCTGTTTACTGTTTCAGTCGATGTGCTATCAGTTGATATGTCTTCGTCAATAATCTTTACGGATACCGACTTTGATTTTCTCGATTTATATAAATAGAATATTAATGATAAAATGATAAGTATGCCCAGCGTGCTAAGCAACCAAAACAATAATCCTGATTTTGCATCATCTTCCTGAAACAAATCGGTCTTTTTCATTGGCGGGTAAGCCAGAGAATATATAGAAATACTTGCGATAGAATCAACAGAAAGTGGAGAGGATGACGTAACGGCCATCAGACTGTTTTCCGAGCTATCGAAGAACAGATCGACATACGAAAATGAATCTTTAAATCCAAAAGGGATTGTATCGGCCAAAATTTCATATTCGGGCTTGTCCAGCGAAAATTTATACAATCTTATAGCGGTATTGTATTTTGTAAAAGGATAGCATAAAGCATAGAAGCAG
>JBBIID010000198.1:5634-6183 GCA_037446675.1 Paludibacter sp. | reverse complement strand
TAAATACAGCTGAATTCAGTGTTGCAAAGAAATTATCGGTATAAGGCACTACTGAACTCATATATTTTTTTACCAAATCGGGATGATGTTCCACCGCTTCGCTGAACGAGCAGAAAATAATTCCTTTTTCGGCCAATGTTTCTTTAAAAGTAGTTTTTACCGAAACACTATCCATTACCGCATCAACTGCCATTCCCGATAATGCCATTTGCTCTTCGAGCGGAATTCCAAGTTTATTGAATGTTTTAATCAATTCAGGATCCACTTCATCCAAGCTTTTCGGAGCATTTTTTCGAGGTGCAGCATAATAGGATATACTCTGATAATCGATTTCAGGAATATCCAAATGCGCCCAGTCCGGCATTTTCATCGTCAACCAATGGTGGTAAGCTTTCAACCGAAACTCGAGTAACCATTCGGGTTCATTCTTCTTCTTCGAAATCAACCGAATAACATCTTCACTTAAGCCGATAGGTATAATATCCGTCTCGATATCGCTTGTAAAACCGTATTTATAATCCGACTGGGTTACTTGTTCTAATATATCAG
>JBBIID010000198.1:0-5612 GCA_037446675.1 Paludibacter sp. | reverse complement strand
CAAAAATTTTAAATGGCGATCAACAACAGCTAAACGAACACAACTGAGTTACAAGAGATTGTTAATCTGAATATGTGTGCAAAGTTACAAAAAAATATGTTCTACAGCATAAATATTTGCTCCTTTATAGGTCTACATAACATACAAATAGCTGTTTTTGTTTAAAATTATAACTATTTTAGTGATAAATTTAAACACTTGACTTTTTATAAACTCCGGAGGGTGTATATTTGGAGTGCCTTCATAAATGGCACTCTGAAATTGAATTATAAATATATTTAATTCTTTGTATAGAAAATATCAGATAAAATAAACCTTTATCAAACCTCTTCAATAATGCTTCCGAATGGCACCTTGTACTTTTCTCCCAACAAGGCTTCATATTCTTTACAGAAATTATCGTATGTGAATTTTGCAAGCCCTTTTTTTCCCAAAGCATACAAAACACTACATTTTATGTGAAGAGCATTTTCATTTATAGAATCAAAAAGCAAGATAACTTCAGCAATTCTGAGTTTTTGCCTTATATTTTTTCTTATTTCTTCCTTTTCCAACAGCAGACTCAAAATATCCAACGAGAAATTTGAATAAGTCGCTTTAAATGAATCTATCCATTCCTGTTGAGTGAAAGGAAGCAACTGACCAAAACTCAATATTTCCAGTAATTGCGCCGTATGCTCCTTGTCTGCCACAATTTCTTTCACGGCCATCTTCATAAAGCCGCTTGCAGTAATGTAATCGCAGAAAGTATCATCATTTATTTCAAATTTCCAAAAATTGCCATCGCTATAAATTCTAATGTTTCCAACTTTAGCAAGAACATTGTTTAACCTATTAATAGATACATTTCTGTTATTTCTAGTCGATTTTTTATCCTTGTCGGGCCACAGCAACGAATCTACCATATTGTTGTTTAAGCTTTTTCCATCCTGACTGTTATTAAGGATTATCAACAACAATATTGTTTTTAAAACCGGAGCAAACTGATTTGTTATATCATTTCCATTGCGGTCTCTTACATTAAATGCGCCTAAAAGCGATATTGATTTAGCTGATCGATCATAATACTGCTTTTCAGGAATTTCTTGTTCCAAAGAAATTTCATCAAAAGAATGTTTTTCATCCTGCAAATGTATGTTTTTGGGTTTAACTGTTTCAACTCCCCGTTTTTTTCGCCAAAATATAATTCCGAGAATAAAAATAACAGGGAATAATACTCCTAGAATAACGGCGAATACATAATTGATTTTATGTGGAATAGCCTGAACCGCATTTTGCTTTGAAAATGGAGGATAATATGTTTCGTAAATATCTATTTTTGAACCACCAGATTTATAATCACGACAATAAAGTGCATATAGTTTGTTGTTCTTTTTCGGTCGCAATAATGTATGGAAATTAAAATCGGCCTCCTGCACTTGCATCGTATTTGTCATTAGCAGCTCCACCGTTGGTTCTTCTTTTAAAATTTTGACCAGCGAGCTACTGTTTTTATCGGACAGTAAAACATAAAAACATTTATCCGACGCACTGTAAACCATGTTTCCACAAGGTAATCCTAAATTATTAGCGTTTAATTTCCACTTCAAGGTGATGGTATTTGTTTTCAAATCGATTGCATACAGATCGTTATAAATACGTGAAGGAAGTTCCTGCCGACCGACTTCATTGCCTTCTCCACTATAAATATAAAGAGTATCGTTTACAATTAGCGAGGCCGCAGAGTAACGTTTGGGAATTGAGCTTATCTCGTCACTCACCCATTCATCCTTTGTAATCGAATATTTGAACATATCATTTTTGTAAAGATACAAACCGTAACCTCCAAACGTTATAATTGAAGATTCGGCAGGCCAAAAGTCAGCCGTATGATGCCAAAAGCGGGTTTCATCGCCACACAATCTATCGTTCGACCATTTATTTGTTTCAAAGGAATAAGTAGACGTGAATTTATCTTCTAAATTATACGACACCAGTTGGTTTCTTTGTGGATCGAAAACCAATTGATTAGTACTTTTCGATGCAACAAGTCCGCCAAGCACAGGAATCTTTGTTGTTACGTTTGTTTCCGGATTGTATGCAATAATTTCTTTTTCGTTCGGGACAATATACACTATATTATTTCTATCATCGTACGCATACTGAGTGTAATTGGAATAATTGAAGTTTAATGACAGCTTTTTGTTCCATTCCGTGTACTTATCTATCATCCAGGATGGATTGTGCGCAATGGCAACCGCGCCTTTCACTTCATCATAGCAGAAGTCTTCAACGTGCTTTTTTAATTTCCAGTGCCTAAAAAGCTTGCTTCCATGTAGCAGTTTAATATCTTTCAAAGACATTGGCGGAACTTCTTCTGTATTGAAATTACGAACATCGCTAACTCCAAAACAAATTCTTAGGTCGTTCCAGTCGTCTTTTGTATCCGAAAATGTCTGTATAAAATTATTATACTTAAACGTAATAGTCTGATCTGTATTGGAAATAGTAATACTTATATTAGCCCATTTATCAAATTCAAATTTGTCCTTAATCTGATAAATTTTCTTATTAATAAGCATCACCGGAACGGGCTCTCCAAACTGATTTACCCCCAGATTCATAATAATCGAATTTCCCGATTCCGAAATTACGCGAAGAATCGATCCAAAAAGCGTTTCATTTCTAATTTGCAAATCGAAACTAACGGTAAAATCTTTACTCCCTTCTATAGTTTCACCATTTTCAAGAGTCAAGCCTGTACGATCTTTAGCTAAAACCCTATAAGATTTAAATTTCAGTCCATAATCTATATCCTCTGCGATGATCAAAGAAATGATGAAAAAACTAATTAGAAGTGTAAAAATTCTTTTCATTGCCTTACCTGAGTGTAGTATTATGATTAAAATAAGATTAAATACAACGGCTAAAACCCGGTCCGTTTTGCAAAATTAGAGATTTTATCTATAAATTTTTATTTGAACTATAAATATTATCGGTCCTGATTCAATTATTATCAAAAAAATTGATTAAAAACCAATTTACATATTTTTTAATCTCTATTTAATAAATATATCGACGATTTTTTAATTGGCTCCGGATAATTTTGCGCCACCTATAAACGAAAAATAATATGCAAATGTCACGGAGATTCATCGATATTATCACCTGTTCTTTTTCCGGAGCTCGACTAATTACCCCAAGTCTTTCCACATTTAGCAACATTCATATTACTAAAATTACACAAGGGCAAGCTCTTGTAAATTCATCGTGCTGTTAAAACAAACCACATATTTTATCGTAACCATAACAATTAATAAACGCCATGAGTCCTTAAATCTAATCGAATTCATTTTTTCAAATTCAATCAATAAAAATGAGACATTAATCTTAGAAAACAAATACAAAGTATGAAAAAACAAAACAACTTATTATTAAAAAGAATAAGTTACATCAAAAAAGTATCGTTTCTTCTGTTCCTGAGCATTATGATGATAGTGCCTCTACAAGCTCAAACAAAAAGAACTATATCGGGTACTGTTTTGGATGTTAACGGAAATTCTGTAATCGGAGCAAACATCATTATTAAAGGAAAACAAACGGGTGTAATTACCGATATAGACGGTAAATATACTTTAGAAGCTGTAAACGGAGATAAAATTGTAGTCTCTTATATCGGCTATCAAGAAAAAAGTTTAATTGTAGGAAAAGACAATACCACTAAAATTATCATTGAAGAAAGTGATAAACTGCTGGATGAAGTAGTAGTAGTTGGTTATGGAACTCAGAAAAAAGCAACTCTGACAGGAGCTATTTCTGCAATTGGGAACAAAGAAATGACCACGACAAAGAATGAAAACGTAATGAATATGATGACCGGTAAAGTAGCCGGTGTTCGCGTGGTTCAGAAAAGTGCCGAACCCGGTTCATTCAACAACAACTTTGACATACGTGGTTTAGGAAATCCATTAATAATTATTGATGGAATACCTAGAGATAACTTCACTCGATTGGATCCAAATGAAATCGAAAGTATTACTGTATTAAAAGATGCAGCTGCGGCAATTTATGGAGTTAAAGCTGCAAACGGTGCGGTACTTATTACAACAAAAACAGGATCATCCACAAAAAAAGATAAATTCGATTTAAGTTACTCGCTCAATTATGGTGGGCAATCGGCTATTGGTGTGCCTCGCGGGATGGATGCAATAAGTTACATGACCTTGATGAACGAAAAAAGGAAACGTAACTTTCAACAAAATTATATTACTCAGCTCGAACCTCAGTTTAACGAGTTCGATTTCGAAGCATTTAGAAGCGGAGAACGCACTTCATCAGATTGGAGCGATTTAGTTTTATCTAAAATATCTCCTCAAACTCAGCATTCATTAAGCATGAATGGAGCAGGTGAAAATATCCGCTATTTCTTCAATGTTGGTTATATGGATCAGGTTGGGATATTTAAATCCGGGGACCTGAATTATAATAAATGGAATTACAGAGCAAATGTTGATGCAAAAATAACCAAGAACCTACGAACTGAATTAAAGGTGTCCGGTACAATGGACACTAAAAATGATATAGTCGGAGGTTCATGGAACGTTTTTAAGTCAATTTGGAATCAATTACCTACAGATGCTATTTACGCCAACAACAATCCGGAATATCCTGGTACTGCTTCCGGTTTCATACATCCGGCTTTAGCTATTAATGCCGATGAAACAGGTTATAATCAAACCAATCAAAAGTGGATTCAATCTTCGCTAGCGATTATCTATGATATTCCCGGCGTTAAGGGATTAAATGCAAAAGCGATGTACGGGTACGACTATCACAATTCAGACTCTAAACAATACAGCAAAGCAGTTACTCAATATAGCTACGATCCAGCTGAAGACAAATATATTCCTTCTATTTTGAATAGTCCTTCAAAGGTATCAAGATCTTACGGAATTAACACACAAAGCATCATGCAATTGTCATTAAACTACGAAGGTAAGTTTTTTGATGTGCATAATTTGAAAGCAATGTTACTGTACGAAGAAAAAGTTTCAAAGGGTGACAATTTCAATGCTTCACGTGAATTATCATTAGAAATTGATCAACTCTTTGCCGGAAATGATAAAAATCAAATAGGTAACATGGATGCGGGTGGTTTATATCACGATGTTACTAAGAGTGTTTTGGGAAGGTTAAATTATGACTATAAAGCAAAATACCTTGCCGAGTTCAGCTTCCGTTATGATGGTTCATCTAGATTCCAGAAAGATGCATGGGCACTTGCACCAGCTCTTTCAGCTGGTTGGAGAATTTCTGAGGAGTCATTTATAAAAGAATCTTCTTTCTTTTCATTTATCAACAATTTAAAGTTAAGAACATCTTATGGAGTTGTTCAGGACGATAATTCTTTGAATTATCAATTTTTAAGCGGTTATACGTATCCTGAAGGAGGTGCGGTACTCGGAGGAAATTATGTAAACGGCATCGGGTTCAAGGATGTAGCAAACCCCAATATTACATGGGTTCGAGCAAAGACTTTTGATGCAGGTTTTGATTTAGATGTGTGGAACGGACTTCTTGGGTTGCAAGTTGACTATTTCAGCAGAGTCAGGACAGGAATGCTGGGAAACAGG
>JBBIID010000197.1:1241-6190 GCA_037446675.1 Paludibacter sp. | reverse complement strand
GTGTCCAAAGGGAATAAGAAACATAGAGAAAAACGGAGAGATTTAAAATCTCTCCAAAATTTTTTTCCCACTACAAGACGTACAAAAAATCCAGACAAAATAAAAATAAAAATCATACAAAAAAATCAAAAAAAGATGCCAAGCGGTAAAAAAAGAAAAAGACATAAAATGTCGACACACAAAAGAAAGAAAAGACTGAGAAAAAATAGACACAAAAAGAAATAGTCTTAATGGTCTTTAGGTTTAAAGTCCAAGAAAACAAACTTATAAGCTTTAATCTTGGCTTTTAAGTTTGTTTTTTTTATAAAAAAACAACAAAACCAAAATCAAATAAAAAGTGAATAGCGAATTAGTAGTAGATGTAAAGACATCTGAGATTTCAATTGCGCTGCTCGAAGAAAAACGACTTGTAGAAATTAACCAGGAAGGACGTGAAGAACAGTTTGCCGTGGGAAATATCTACTTCGGAAGGGTAAAAAAAATAATGCCCGGCTTAAATGCAGCCTTTGTGGATGTTGGTTACGAAAAAGATGCTTTTCTACACTATCTTGATTTAGGTTCCAATTTCAATACCCTTACACAATTTACAACGCAGGCGGTGAGCGACCGAAAAAAAACACCTGCGATTCAAAAAATCAAACTGCAACCGGAGATTGAAAAAAACGGTTCGATCAACGACATTCTGAAAACCGGACAGGAAATTTTGGTACAGGTTACCAAAGAACCTATCTCTACGAAAGGACCACGGTTGACCGCAGAAATTTCTATTGCAGGCCGATTTTTAGTTCTTATTCCTTTTGCCGATAAAGTATCGGTATCGCAAAAGATCAAAACGGAAGAAGAACGGCAACGTCTTAAACAACTAATTCAAAGCATCAAACCAAAAGGATTTGGTGTAATTGTACGAACAGTTGCGGAAGAGAAAAAAGTTGCGGAACTCGACAATGAACTCAAAATCTTGGTAAAACGCTGGGAAGAAGCTGTCATCAAGGTTCAACAAGCAAAAGGAGTTTCGCTTATTTTAGAAGAAATAGGTCGCACGGTGGGAATAATTAGAGATTTATTCAACCCGAATTTCAAGCATATTCATATTAATGATCGCTCTGTATACACAGAAGTAAAAGATTATGTTGAATTAATTGCGCCTGAAAGAAAAGATATTGTTAAGTACTACGAAAACGAAGTTCCGATTTTTGATGGCTTTGGCATTACCAAACAAATAAAATCGGCATTTGGGAAAACAGTATCGTTCAAAAACGGCGCTTATCTTATCATTGAACACACAGAAGCCCTGCATGTTATTGACGTTAACAGCGGTAATCGTTCGAAAGCAGGGAACGGACAGGAAGCAAATGCTTTGGATGTAAATCTGGCCGCAGCCGACGAAATAGCCCGACAACTTCGCTTGCGCGATATGGGTGGAATCATTGTGGTGGATTTTATTGACATGCACGAAACCGAAAACCGTCAGAAACTATTCGACCGAATGCGCGAAAACATGGCCAATGACAGAGCCAAACACAACATTCTACCGTTGAGCAAATTCGGATTAATGCAAATGACCCGTCAGCGTGTACGTCCGGTGATTCATATTGATATCGAAGAAAATTGTCCAACCTGCTATGGTACAGGACGAACCAAACCATCTATCCTACTTACCGATCAACTGGAAAGTAAAATTGATTATTTGGTAAATAAATTAATGATTAAAGAATTCACATTGCATGTTCATCCATACGTGGATGCCTATATCTCTAAAGGCTTGATATCGATGAAGTGGCAATGGAAACGTAAATTTGGAAAAGGTTGTAAAGTTATGTCCTCACAAAAATTAGGATTTTTACAATATAAGTTTTACGACAAAAAGGGAAATGAAATTGACCTACAAGAAGAAGTAGAAAAAATTGCGTAACTAAAATAACGAACCCGGGCTAACCAAAAGGTTAGCCCGGGTTTTTTCTTATTACCTAAAAAAGCGATATTTTAAAAACTTCCGCAAAATTTTGCTTTAATTGATCAGACGTTTTCTGAAATCCGTTTTCCTTTAATGAAGTTACAAACTCACCATGTTTTCGTCCTTTCCGGTAATCTGGCTCTTTGGTTGGATGTTTTAAATATCGCTCAAACGTTTCGGCCGGCTCGGCCACATTCAAAACAGCATGATACAAAAGCAAATGCTTCGACCGGTAAATGGACGAACCAAGGATTTTTCGTTCCGAAATAGCAATATCAGATATGCCACTCAACCTTAAATCGTCAACACCATTTTTTTGCAACACCGATACAATCAACTTGTTTACCTGCGAAAAAACATCTTTGGGCTGAACACTGGTATCAGGAAATGCAACAGAAATAATCAAATTATTAGGAGTCAGCATCACGGTTTGTCCGCCCGAAGGCCTTTTGAGCACCGTGATATTATCTACCAATACATTTTCTAAAACTAATGCATCCTGCATATTGTTGGACGCACCTAAAACGATATATGATTTGTCCGGAGTCCAAACCATAAATCGTTCATCGGCATTATTAATTAATTCTGCATCGGGCAAATAATAATCGGAAGATTTCAGCATAAAATAGTTATTAGTTAAGAGAAATAAGAAAAAAGAAAATAATGACAATAGATATTATCAATTTATCATGTTAAGAGAATAACACTTTCCTCTCGAATAAATACTTATCGATATGTTAACGAGTTGAGCATTTATAGTACGAACTTGTAACTTGTAACTATTTATGAATCGCTTTATCAACCGCATCAAACCCGGCTTCCATAAAAATTTCGGAAACCGTAGGATGCGCATGAATGATTTGAGCCACATCGTATATTGTTCCGCCCATCGACATAATAGCCGAAGCTTCACCAATCATATCGGTAGCATTGGCACCAACAATTTGCACACCCAGCACTTGTCCGTGCTTTTTGTCAGACAACAGCCTTATCATTCCGTCCGAGTTCCCTTCAATCAATGCTTTTCCATTTATTGAAAGCGGAAATTCACTTATTTTATAGTCAACTCCTTCGGCTTTTACTTCGGCTTCCGTCATTCCAATTTGCGAAATTTCGGGAAGGGTATACATATTAATCGGATAAAGCTGATTATCGAAAGCACTTTTGATTCCCATAATATTATTCACTACAAAAATACCCTGAGCCGAGGCCAAATGAGCCACGAAACTTTTCCCTGAAACATCGCCGATAGCATACACACCTTTTATATTGGTTTCAAAATTATCGCTCGTTTTGATAAATCCACGATCGGTGAGATGCAATGCAATGTCTGATTCGGGAATAATCGCTTTACGCGAATTGCAGTTCACCAGCAAATCGCATTTTACGCGATTTCCATCTACAATCAAATCACCATTATCATATTGCTCGGGATATGCAGCAGTAATCAGTTCGATGCCATCGGTGCTTAGTTTTTTAGTAATATACGAAATCAGAAAATCATCCACTCCAGCCATAAAATACGGACTGTTGGCAAGTAATGTAACTTTCTTTCCTATCAGATTAAAAAACTGAGCCAATTCGAAAGATGAAACATGATTTCCGGTAACCACTATATTGTCAGGAATGGATTTCAACTCGAAAAGTTTTTCCATTTCTATCATCGGGACATTGGAAATTTTCACGTCCAACGCTTTCGGTTTCGAGCCGGTGGCAATAATCACACGCTTGGCAATAAACTCGGCATCATTTACATATACTTTGTTATCCTTGCCGATACGCGCTGTTCCCGAAATAATTTCTACACCATTTCTTTTCAGCAAATATTCTACGCCACGGGTCAGTTTATCTACTGTTTTTTTCGCATGCGATATTGCATTATTCCAGTTGAATGACAACGAACTTTTATCAATTCCGTCGACACCAAATTCATCAGCATGTTTCACTTTGTTGTAAACCTTTGCGCTTTCGAGCAACGATTTGGTGGGAATGCATCCCCAATTGAAACACATTCCACCAATATACTTTTTCTCTACCAACGCTGTTTTCAAACCAAGCTGAGCAGCCCGTATGGCAGCCACATAACCTCCGGGACCGGCACCAATTATCAATATATCGTATTTCATTTTATTTTTCTTTTGAATTTTTATAAAAACAACTGATAACGAAACATCACAACTCCAACAACATCAAATAAGGATCGGCAAGATATTGCATAATGGTTGAAATAAAGCGGGAAGCTTCTCCTCCATCCACAATTCGATGATCGACTGAAAGCGACAACGAAAGTACATTTCCAACAACGACCTGACTTTCTTTTACAATCGGTTTTTCAATCAATCGTCCGATTCCAAGAATGCCCGCCTGCGGATAATTTATCACCGGAATAGCGAATATTCCTCCAATAGAACCATAATTTGTCAGCGTGAAAGTGCCGTCTCTCATATCGTCCATCGAAAGTTTCCTGTCTCGCGCTTTGTCCGACAATTCCTTTATTTTTTCCGCAATTTGCAAAATGGAAAGTTGATCGGCATTTTTAATGACGGGAACCACCAAACCTTCAGGAGTATCCACTGCGATTCCGATATTATAAAAATTCTTATAAATCATGCGGTCATTCTCCATATCCATTTGCGAATTCAACTGGCGATGTTTTTTCAATGCATTCACAGTTGCTTTCACGATAAATGGCAGGTAAGTCAGTTTAACATTCGACTGCTGCGCCTTGTATTTTTCACGAATCTTCTTCAGAGCGGATATTTCCACTTCCTCGAACAAGGTCATGTGAGCCGCTGTTTGCTTCGACTGAACCATATTTTTTGCTATGGCTTTTCTTATCTGCGTAAGCGGTTCGTAAGTTACCAGCTCTTCAGGCAAAACAGGAGCTTTCGCATAAGTGCTTTCGGTTTTTACAGCTGTTTTGTTCTTCTGACCATAATTCTGAATATCTTCTTTGCTCACTCTTCCGGCCGGGCCTGTTCCAATTACCTGATTT
>JBBIID010000197.1:0-1220 GCA_037446675.1 Paludibacter sp. | reverse complement strand
TTAATTCCAAGATCGCGTGCCATAGCTCTAGCGAGCGGAGTAGCCAATGCTTTCTTTGTTATTTTTTCTTCAACTTTTGATTGTTTCGTCGAACCTTCGTCGCTTGCAGCCAAAACGGCGCTATTTCCCGCCAACTCCATGGTACCAACAACGGCCGCACCTTCTTCAATTGGTTCTTCGGGGGCTTTTTTTGCTTCGGCAACCGCTTGTTCGCCAAATACACCTTCAATCTCAATTTCTACCAGCGGACTACCGACTTTTATAACTTCGCCCGCACTACCAAAAGTTGCTACAATAACTCCCGTTTTAGGCGATGGAATATCAGTCACCACCTTATCGGTTTCCATATTTACCAATGCCTGACCAGATTTTACACTCTGTCCTTTGGAAACATACCATTCGAGTATTGTTCCCTCTTCCAGTCCTTCACCAATATCAGGAAAATTAAATATATATCTCATAAATGGAATGTTTTTTAGAATTTTACAGTTCGTTCAATTTCATAGAATATCCGTTCGGGCGAAATCATATATAAAGGTTCGCCTTTGGCAAGAGGAACAATCGTATCGAATCCCATTACCCTTTTCGGAGGTGCTTCAAGATGCAAAAACGCATGCTCGTTAGCAATAGCCATCAATTCCGAACCAACGCTAAACGATTCTGTTGCTTCCGCAACAATCACAATTCGTCCTGTCTTTTTCACCGATTCAGCTATCGTTTCTTTGTCGATAGGATAAATCGTTCGCAAATCAATCAGCTCCACCGATATTCCGGCTTCTTTAGCCATAACGATTGCCTTCTGGCATTCGCGAATCATTGCTCCGAAGGCAACAACCGTTACATCAGTCCCTTCTGTCAAAACTTTTGCTTTGCCTAACGGGATGCTGAATTTTTCGTCGGCAACTTCCTGTTTAATCGCTCTGTAAATTCTTTTCGGTTCCATAAAAACAACGGGATCGTCGCTTTCAATGGCCGAAATCAACAACCCCTTCGCATCGTGAGGCGTAGAAGGAACTACCACTTTCAATCCCGGAATATGTGCGTACAATGCTTCCGGACTTTCAGAGTGATGCTCCAGCGCATTAATTCCACCGCCATAAGGAAAACGTATCACCATCGGCACTCTATACATTCCTCGCGAGCGGTTGTGCATGCGGGAAACATTTGAAATAATCTGGTTAAAAGCAGGATAGGTAAATCCATCGAACTGTAGCTCCACA
>JBBIID010000196.1:3637-6205 GCA_037446675.1 Paludibacter sp. | reverse complement strand
TATTTATTTAAGGAATATCGATAATACGACGTTCGAAGACTGTATTTTCGCTGATAACTTTGGTACTAGTAATGGAAATTCAATGCGCGGTGGAGCTATATTTTTTGCTTTGGAAGAAGGTGGCGCAGTGAACTTTAAGAATTGTGAATTCAATGCAAATGAGGCTCCGAATGGAAGTGCAATCTATGGAATGAGTGGAGCCATAAATATAGAAAACACCACTTTCACTGAAAATTCTAATGAATTTACTCAAAATGCAAAAGGAGGAGCGCTGTTTTTCTATTTAAACGAAGGAAATCCAATTATTGCAAATATTGAGAAATGTAAATTCATTGATAATACAACTTCTCAATATGGTGGAGTTATGTTTTATCGTGAAGGCGGTAATGCTGTAGTGAAAGAATCTAAAATATCATTCAAAGACTGTTTAATGACAGGCAACGCCGCGAAGCAAGACAATGGGGAAGGAGGAGTGTTTTATATAGATAATGTCAGCGAATTTGTAACTCTTACCTTTTCGATTATTAATAGTACAATTTATAATAATACTGCAACGCAATCAGGTGGTGTGATGACGGTAGATAATGCGCAGGAAGGCTCGACGCTTAATGTTATAAATTCAACCATCACTAATAATAAATGTATGGGGTTATTAACCACTAATGCTGGATATAGTGGCGGTTTTAGATTTAAGGAAATTTCGTTGCCATTTAGAAAAAATATTTATAATTCAATAATCGAAGGCAATTACACTACAACTCCAGAAAATACGAATTTACCTTCGGATATGACGGGACAGGGCCCCGCTCATTTTATTCCTGAATTTAATGCCGATTTAGCCAATTCATATATTGGTTATATTATGTGCGATGAGTTTGATCCAGCTGTTGCAACCAATTGCGTATTGAATTATGGTATCGATAAACTGGCCGGTTTGGCAGAAGATATGGAAAGCTACATTGAAGAATACGGTTGTATTCCATTGAAAGACGATGCTACAACAAAAATAGCTGGTAACTCTCAATATCTTATTGATGTAGATACAAATACAGATCAGATGGGGCGAATTCGTCTGTTTGAAAATAATACTTGCTATATTGGTGCTGTTGAGGCAGATGAAACGAGCATTTCTGATGGTACAGGTTTGAAAGATGCTTTAGAAAATTCAAATTTAATTTATCTCTCTTCTGATAAATTACATATTAACGGAATTTCAACAGAAAATTATATCGTTAAATTATTCAATATTTCTGGAATCTGTGTTGAAACCAATTCAGTAGAGAATATTAATTCCGGAATTTATATCGCGAGAATAATTTTGAATGATCATAAATCAATCTCTCAAAAAATATTAATCCCATAAATTATTAAGAAAATAGCCTATGGAGTTGTGCTTTGAATAGCGCAACTCCCTTTGGGTTGTGCTTAATTCAATAACATAATTATCAGTTAATTTCATGAGAAATAGTATACTTGTTTTATTCCTTTTTTTATTTAATATATTTCTGTTACAAGCTCAAAACTGGCAACTTGCTCATCCTAAATATAATACCCCGGATGCATTTGTAATAGCCAATAATGTTATGGACTATGGAGCAAAAGCGGATGGAGTAACCGATGATTCGCAGGCTATACAGAAGGCTCTCGATGCATTGAAATTTGGTAAAAAGAATACAGATGCTGATTATAATGCAGGAGGAGTCGTATTTATGCCGGAAGGTAAATATGTCATTAAGAAACCTTTGATTATTCCCCGAGGAGTTACTTTGAGAGGAGAATGGGAAAAACCGATAAAAGGTCAGACCGTGAAAGGCACTGTTTTAATGTCGTACGTGGGAAAGTATTCAACAGCATTACCGTCGTTAATTACTTTGTCGGCCTACAGTGCTGTTATGGATATGACAATTTGGTATCCCGATCAGAATCCGGAAAAAATTACAGCTTATTCACCGGCTATTTGTTTAGGATTAAGCACTGATGGCTGGGAAACTCAAGCCATGTGTGCACAAAATATCACGTTGGTAAATGCTTACGAAGGTGTTGTGTTTCAGCGTAAATATAAAAATGGTGGAGCTAGCCCCACTGTAAACAATATTTATGGAACACCTCTTCATACAGGTGTAGAAATAGATTGTATTGCCGACGTTGGACGTATAGACTGGATCGACTTTTCGCCAGACTACTGGTCGGGATCGGGATTAGCCGGTTCGCCTCAAAAAGGAAGCAGTTTCGAAAAATATATTTACGAAAATGCAACGGGGATATTAATGATGAAAAATGATTGGTCGTACACTTGTTTTGTAAACATAGAAGGGTACAAAAATGGTTTTCATTCATCAAGTTCTGTAAATTCGGGTGTGAGAGGTCCTAATGGTCATAACTATGGGATGACATTTAAAAACTGTAAGAATGGTGTTTATTTTAGCGGCATTGCCAACTCAGGAATTATGTTTTCTAAAATAAAAATAGAAAACTGCGAAAATGGTTTTAACGTAGATTCATTGGCTGATCAAAGTTCAATTAATTTATTGCATATCAATAATTGCGACATACAAGCCACAAGAAATG